>NZ_NQKX01000001.1:300000-447351 GCF_002252635.1 Synechococcus sp. MW101C3 | reverse complement strand
CAGCTCCTGCACCTGGCGGCCCAGCGTGATCTCCTGCTCATGGCTCAGCAACGGCACGCGGCCGATGTCCCGCAGATACGAGCGCACCAGGTCGCCGCTCGCCATGGAGGCACTGGAAGCATCAACCGTGGCCAAGGGCGGGGAAGGCATGGTGGCGTTTCGCAGGGTTAGGAAACGTTTGTGTTTCGTAATTTACCACCATGGATCGGTCGCACACCATCCCCGCACCTGCTAGCTACGCACCAGCCCAACGCCTGCTGGCGGCGTGCCAGCCCGGCCTCAGTTGGCGGGGCGGCGAGCGGCCGCCGACGCGGGAGAGAATGCGGCTGTGCCCGCCCCGGACGGCGCCTGCCGCCGGGCCCTCCGCTGCCGGATGCCATGCCAAGGGAGCGACTCCAAAAGCTGCTGGCCGCCGCCGGCGTCTGCTCCCGGCGGCGGGCCGAGGATCTGCTGCTGCAGGGGCGCGTGCGGGTGAACGGCAGGGTGGCCGGTCTGGGCGATCAGGCCGATGCCAGCACCGATCTGGTGGAGCTCGACGGTCAGCCACTGCGTCCTGCCGTAACCCGTCAGACGCTGTTGCTGCACAAACCCCCTGGTGTGGTGAGCAGTTGCCATGACCCGCAGGGCAGGCCCACGGTGCTGGATCTGCTGCCAGCGGCCCTCACCGAGGGCACCGGCCTGCACCCGGTGGGCCGGCTCGACATCGACAGCCGCGGCGCCCTGCTGCTCACCAACGACGGTGCCCTCACCCTGCGGCTGACCCATCCCCGCCATGGCCACGGCAAGACCTATCGAGTGCTGGTGCAGGGCCACCCGAGCGAGGCCGCGCTGGCCCAATGGCGCCGGGGCGTGGCGCTCGATGGTGAGGCCGCCCTGCCGGTGCAGCTGCGCCGGCTGCGCCAATCGGCCGCCAGCACGCTGCTGGAGGTGAAAATGCGGGAAGGACGAAACCGGCAGATCCGCCGCACCGCTGCCCTGCTGGGCCATCCGGTGCTGGATTTGCTGCGGGTGGCGATCGGGGATCTGCAGCTGGGCACCCTGGCGTCAGGCCAGTGGCGCCCCATCGACGCTCGACAATGGGACGAACCTGCTTCCGGTGCTGGACACCAGCACTGACCCTTCGCCGCCCCCGATGCCGCGCCCCCGGATCACCTCCCTGCTTCCCCAGGCCCTGCGGCGGCGCCTGCGTCTGGAGCCGTCGGCGGCGGCCTCGGCCCCACCGGCGCCCGAAGATCCCCTGCTGCAGCTCGGCCGGCTGCTGCGCCAGAAGCGGGAGGAGCAGGGGCTGAGCCTGCGCCAGCTCGCCACCGAAACCCGCATCAGCACCCCGGTGATCGAGGCGCTGGAGAGGGGCTGGCGTGACCGCCTGCCGGAGCCCGCTTACCTGCGCACGATGCTGGCGCTGCTTGAGCAGCACCTCGGCCTGGAACCCGGTGCGCTCAACGCCGCCCTGCCGCTGCAAGCCCACCCACTCGACGACCACAGCAAGCAGCCCTCGCTGCTGCGGCGCTTCACGCCGGGCTCAATCGATGTATTCACCAGCTGGCAAGGCACGGTGCTCTATGGCCTGCTGACCGCCGGCCTGATCTACGCCGTGAATCTGCAGCAGCAGCAGCTGGCGGCGGCCAACCAGCTCACGCTGCGGCCCGTGCCGCCGCTCACGGAAGCGGAGCGGGTGAAACCGCCCGACAGCAATGCCCTGCTGCTGCAGGTCCACCCCGACCTGCGGCCCCTCCAGCAGGCGGCCCGTGGGGTGGCGCAGAAGCAATGGAGCCGGGAAGCGCGCCAGGCGGGGGGTGGTCCTGGCGTGCTGCGCCTGCGGCTGGATCAGCCCACAAGCCTCCAGTTGAGCAGCGAATCGGGAGAAGGCACCCGGCTGCAAGGGGCGCGGGGCTCCCTCGTGCTGCAGATGCAGCCACCGCTGCAGGTGCAGCTCACTCCCCCACCGGCGGCGGGCAGCGGGGCCGTGCGTTGGAACGAGCAGCCGCTGGAGGCCGAAGCCGGGCGGCCGGGGGTTTACCGCGTGCCGCCGGCAGCAGCGCGGGGCTCAGCGGCAGCGCCAGCAGCGCTCCCGTCGGTTGCGCCGCCCGCCGATCTGCCGTAACGGGCCGCCAGGGCGGCCAGGGCAGCGATCGGCTCACTGAGCTGCTGCACAGGTTGCTCCAGCCGCCAGCTCCAGTTGGCCTCCCCCGCCGTGCCAGGGGTGTTGAAGCGGGCCTGATCGCCCAGGCTGAGCAGATCCTGCAGGGGCACCACCGCCAGTTCGGCGCGCGAGGCGAGCGCCAGCTCCAGCAGTTGCCAGCCTGGGGCCTCGATCATCTCGCCGATCCGTTCACCCACCTGACGGCGCTGATTCTCGGGCAGGGAGTCCCACCAGCCGATACAGGTGGCGTTGTCGTGGGTGCCTGTATACACCACCCAGTGGCGGCCCACGTAGTTCTCGGGCAGGTAGGCGTTGCCGTCGTTGCCGTCGAAGGCAAACTGCAGGATCTTCATACCCGGCAGGCGAAAGCGGTCGCGCAGAGCCTCCACCGCAGGCGTGATCACGCCCAGGTCTTCGGCGATCAGGGGCAGTTGGCCGCCCAGCCGTTGACGCAACGCCCTCAGCAGCGCCACCCCTGGCGAAGCGCGCCATTCACCCAGCTGGGCCGTGAGTGCCTCACCGGGCACCGCCCAGTACGACTCCAGCGCGCGGAAGTGATCCAGACGCAGCAAATCGAGCCGTTCCAGCTGCCCCTGCAGCCGCCGGAGCCACCAGCGGAAGCCGGTGAAGCGATGCAGCGACCAGCGATAGACGGGTGTCCCCCACAGCTGGCCGGTGTCGGAGAAGTAATCGGGCGGCACACCGCTCTGCTGGGTGAGGGAACCATCCCGGCGCAGCGAGAAGAGGCGGCGCCGAGCCCAGACATCGGCACTGTCGTGGGCCACATAGAAAGGAAGATCGCCGATCAGCTGCACGCCGCGATGGCGCGCATGGTCATGCAGCTGCTGCCACTGGCGCTCCAGGTGCCACTGCACCAGGGCCTCCTGCCGCAGGGCCGCCGCCTGCTCCCGGTCGAAGCGGCGCAGGGCCCGCCACTGCCGTTGCGCCAGCGGGACAGGCCATTGCCACCAGGGCAGGCCTCCCTGCAGCTCCCGCAGCACCATGAAGCGGCAGTGCTCCACCAGCCAGGGAGCTGCCGCCTGGCACCAGCGCTGGAAGTCGGCCTGGCGTTCAGCCGACTGCTGGAGCCAGCGCCGCTCGAGCGCCTGGGCCAGGGCCGCCGAGCGGAGCGGGCAGGCCTCCAGGTCGAGGCGATCGGTGCGGCCGGGGGGCAGCGCGGCTAGATCGGCGGCTTCCAGAAAGCCATCGGCCACCAGCGCGTCAGCGTCGAGAAACCAGGCGTTCAGCGCAAAGCCGCTGGGGGAGCTGTAGGGAGAGCCGGTGCCATCGGCGGGGGCCAGTGGCAACAACTGCCAGGCGTCGATGCCGTGGTCGGCCAGCAGGTCGATCCAGGCGTGGGCCGCGGCGCCGAAGCTGCCGCAGCCGGGCGTGCCCGGCAGGGCCGTGGGGTGGAGCAGCACACCACAGCGGCCCGCTGTCCCGGGGCCTGGGGGAAGGTCGGCGTCGCTCACGTGCGCGGCAGGCGGTAACGCGCCACGATCGCCTTGGCGAAGGCCGGGATGTGGCGCTCGGCCATCTCAGGATGGTGGCGCCGCAGCCACAGGGCATTGCGGGTGAAGTGGGAATCGATCGAGAAGCGGCCATACTCCAGCCCCTGAGGCCCGACGCGCTGCACGAGGAAGCCCACCACCTCAGCCAGCCAGCGGGGCAGGCGCACCGCCTTGTCGTAGGCGTCGATGCCCTGCTGCACCGCGGCGCGGCGATCCCCGCGGCTGCTCACCGGCGCCAGATCCAGTTCCGCCTCCACCAGATCGAGCAGCTCCTGGCCGCGGGCGTTGCGCACCGTGAGCCACTGACGGCCGAAGGTGGCGCCCATGTAGCCCACCACCAGGTCGGCGCCGCCGTTCACGTAGTCGAAGCAGCTGAGGCAGCTGGGGGCGAACACATCCTTGAGCCGGGGGGTGTCGAGACCGAAGAAGGGCACCGTCTCCTCGCGGCCGTCGCTGTGGCGGAAGTGGATGCGGAAGTCCTGCATGAACTCGTAGTGCACCACCGTGGCGGGCGAATCGCTGGCGCTTTCCAGAAAGGTCTGCAGCCCCTGGCGGCTCACGTTGTCCACGCACGGCAGACCGAGCACGTAGAGCTGATCCAGCGGCAGGGTGTCCTGCACGGCCCGCAGCGCCTGCACCTGGCAGCCCACACCGATGGCCAGCAGGCGGCGGATGCCGCTGCCGGGTAACTGCTCCAGCACCTCCAGGTTGGGGGAGAGGGTGGGCTTGTTCACCCGTGCCGCCAGCACCTGCTCGGGGGTGCGCGCCAGCACCGGCACCGGCGTGAAGCGGTCGTCGGGGCTCTGCTGCACGCACAGCACCGCATCCACCAGGCCCGTTTCCAGCGCCCGCACGCCGATGCGCGACACGATGCCGGTCCACTGCGCCCCATCGATCGGGGGCTGCAGGCGGGCCGTGACCATGCGCTGGCTGACGCCGAAGTAGAGCTCGTCCTCGTTGCTGAGGTCACGGCTGCGGCCGTGGGCGGCTTGCTCCATCGCCTCGAAGCGCTGCTGGAGGAAGGCGCAGGCCTGGCGTACGTAAGCCACCCAGCGGCTGTCGCACAGACCGCAGTCGCTGCAGAGGTCCTTGGCCGGTTTTGTGCTGCCCTTGGGCAGGGGCCGGGCCCGTTCGTGAGGGAGGGGAGGGGCGGCGGTCAAAGCGGCGTCCAGCCTGACGGGGCAAGGGAGCTTCAACCTATCGGCAGGCCCGGCTTCCGTGCCGGAGCTACGGCAAAGTTGAGCCTTCGCAAGCATGAGCGCCGATGGCAGGCGGGAGCAAGGCACGCCCACGGGGTGCGGCGCGATCGGCAGGGGGTTCGGACGTGTCACCTGCGGGTCCTGCCCAGGCGGAGCCTGGCGGCCGCCCCCGCGCCCGGCTGGGGTCGCGGCTGTGGAAGCTGAGCCTGGCCCTTCTGGCTGCCGTGGGCACGGTGGTGCTGTTCGAGCGTGTGTGGTCGCGGCCCGACCCCGGCCTGGTCAGCAGCGATCAAGCGGGCCTCAACAAGGATCTGGCCGATCCGCCGATCCGTCCCATCACGGTGCTGCTGATCGGCACCGACGCCGACCGGCTCGATGCCAGCACCAACGGCGCCGCACCCCCCGGCCCCGCCAACGCCGACACGCTGCTGCTGATCCGGGCCGATCCGGGCGGGGCGATGCGGGTGCTGAATGTTCCCACCGAACTGGCTGTGCAGGTGCCCGGTCAGAAGAAGGTGCAGAGCCTGGGGGCCCTTTACCGGCTCGGCGGCCCTGCCCTCACGGCCGGCGGGGTGGGGGAGCTGGTGGGCCTCGACCCTGGCCAGCCTGAGCGCTATGTGGTGATGCCGCGTCAGGTGCTGCGCAGCCTGGTGGACGGCCTGGGCGGGCTGGAGCTGAACCTGGATCAGGCCGTCCGTTACCACGACAAAACCCAGAACTACCGGGTCGATCTTCAGGGCGGGCTGCAGGTGCTGAAGGGCCCGCAGGTGGAGCAGCTGGTGCGCTTCAAGGGCAAGGACGACGGCCTCAGCGGACGGCGCAGCCGCCAGCAGGAGGTGATCGCCGGCCTGCTGGAGCAGCTGGGGCGCCCTGACGGCACGGCGAAACTGGCGCAGCAGGTGAGGCAGCTCCAGCCGTTGGTTGGCACCAACCTGACGGAAACCGAGATGCTGAGCCTGCTCAACGTGGCGATCCAGCAGGCCCACACCGTGCGCTACGACAAACTCCCGCTGGCACCCACCACCGAGCCTGGCCAGACGCTGCGGCAAGTGGCGCCGGGAGCAGAGCAGCCGCTGTGGCCGGCGGGGTAGCCCCACTCCGGCCATCGCGATGGATCAGCGCAGGCCGCTCAGAGGGTGGTGAGGCGCTGCCAGCGCAGCTTCAGGGCCTCCAGCAACACCTCCGCACCGGCAGCGCCGTGGTCGCCTGGCTGCAGCGCACCGAGCCAGGCCAGACCCTCGCAGGCGCGGGCCGACCCGTCCCAGCTGCCGCCCCACTGCACCAGGCCAAGCAGGGGCACGGCGGAGCGATCGAGCAGGGCGGTGTAGGCCGCCGCCAGCCCGCTGGTGGCGTCGTCAGCCGTCACCAGCAGCAGGGTGGGCTGCCGCCAGGCGCCGAGCACCTCCGCCCAGCGGGTGCCCACCGGCAGCCAGCGGCCTGGGTCTTGCTCGAGCGCCACCAGAGCGCCGCCCCGGTGGCCCTGGAGGGCCGCCATCAGCTGATCGGGCTCAACCGATTGAGCGGCCAGCTGGCTGAGCTCGGTTGTGGCGGGCAGGGCCAGCAGCGACTGCAGGCGCGGGGCCGCCTGGGGCAGGGCCGCCAGCCCGCCCGGGCCGGCTCCGGCCAGCACCAGGGGAGAGGTGAGCAAGGACCGCTGTTCGGACAAGACCGGCAGGCAGTGGTTCATCATTCTTCATACCACCAGGTTTCGCCGGCATCCGACCGGAAGGCTTCTACCATCAGCTCCATGCCGACCTCGCTCACGCCCGCCGTGACCCGTTTCCTGACAGCCGATCGGGTCGAGCAGGACCAGCCCCCTCACGACACCCGGCGGTTGCGGCTGTTCAGCGGCACGTCGAACCAGGCCTTGGCCCGCGAGATCGGCGCCTATCTCGGTGTTCCCGATGGGCCGCGCGCGATCAAGCGCTTCGCCGATGGTGAGCTTTATATCCAGATTCAGGAATCGATCCGCGGCTGCGATGTCTTCCTGATCCAACCCACCTGCGCTCCGGTGAACGATCACCTGATGGAGCTGCTGATCATGGTGGATGCCTGCCGGCGTGCCTCGGCCCGGCAGATCACCGCCGTGGTGCCCTACTACGGCTACGCCCGCGCCGACCGCAAGACGGCGGGCCGCGAATCGATCACTGCCAAGCTGGTGGCCAATCTGCTGGTGAAATCCGGCGTCGACCGGGTGCTGGCGATGGACCTGCACTCCTCCCAGATTCAGGGGTACTTCGACATCCCCTGCGATCACATCTACGGCTCGCCCGTGTTGGTGGATTACCTGCGCACCCGCGACCTCGGCGAGGTGGTGGTGGTGTCCCCGGATGTGGGCGGCGTGGCCCGGGCCCGGGCCTTCGCCAAGCAGATGAGCGATGCCCCGCTCGCGATCATCGACAAGCGCCGCTCCGGCCACAACGTGGCTGAGAGCCTCACAGTGATCGGCGACGTGGCCGGCAAGACGGCCATCCTGATCGACGACATGATCGACACCGGCGGCACCATCTGCGCGGGCGCCCGACTGCTGCGCCAGCGGGGCGCCACCCGGGTGCTGGCCTGCGCCACCCATGCGGTGTTCTCCCCTCCCGCGATCGAGCGGCTCTCCGAGCCCGGCCTGTTCGAAGAGGTGCTGGTCACCAACAGCATCCCGATCAGCGACGACCGCCGCTTCCCGCAGCTGCAGGTGCTTTCGGTGGCCAACATGCTGGGCGAAGCCATCTGGCGCATCCACGAGGAAAGCTCTGTGAGCTCGATGTTCCGCTGAAACCACCCGAACGCCACCGCTCCGAGGCGCCCTTTCCCCTGCGGGTGCGGCTGAAGAAGGCCCTGCCGGTGCTGGTCACGGCCCTGCTCACCACAGGACTGCAAGGGGTCGGCCTGCTGCCCGCTGCCGCCTCCAGCCAGCGTGTGGGAGTGTGGCTCACCAACAGCCCCAGCCTCCTCTACTACGACCGCAACCGGATCGAGCAGGCCGTCAAGGAACTGGCAGCTGCCGGGTTCAACACCCTCTACCCGAATGTGTGGAGCCGGGGCACCACCTTCCACCGCAGCCGCTTTGCTCCCACCGAACCGGCCCTGCTGAAGGCTGCTCCGGGACTCGATCCGATCTGCCAGATCACCCGCTCCGCCCAGCGGCGCGGCATGCAGGTGATCCCCTGGTTCGAATACGGAATGATGGAGCCCGCCGACGCGGAGGTGGTGCGGCGTCATCCCGAGTGGGTGCTGCAGCGCAGCGATGGCTCCACCCTCTATGCCATGCACGGCGCCAACCTGAAAACCTCACCGCTCCGGGATCTGCGGGTGTGGCTCAACCCGGCCCACCCCGGCGTGCGCGCCCGCTTCATCGGCCTGATCCAGGAGATCGTGCAGCGCTGTGGTGTCGACGGCATCCAGCTCGACGACCACTTCGCCTGGCCGGTGGAACTGGGCTACGACCCCTACACCCGGGCCCTGTTCAGCAAGGAGAAGGGGCGTGAACCTCCCACGGATTTCAACAACCGCGAATGGATGAGCTGGCGGCGCCAGCAGCTCACCGGCCTGCTGCGGGAGCTGCGAAGGGAACTGCGCCGCAGCAACGACAAGGCGGTGATCAGCCTGTCCCCTGGACCGTTCCGCTTCGCCTACAACCACTGGCTCCAGGACTGGGAAATCTGGGCCCTGGGCAAACTTGTGGATGACCTGGTGGTTCAGAACTACGCCTTTTCGGTGCGCGGTTTCGCCCGTGATCTCGATCAGCCGGCGCTGGTGAAGGCCCGCCAGTGGGGCCTGCCCGTGGAAATCGGCATCCTGGCGGGCTTCGGTGGCCGCACTCCCGACATGGCCACGCTCAATCAGAAGGTGGAGCTGGCGGCCCAGCGTGGTCATGGCGTGATCTATTTCTATTGGGAAGGCCTGTGGGGGACCTACGCCGGGCCCGAGGGAGCTTCCCTCCGGCGCGACGCGTTCACCCGATTGCACCGCCAGGCCTTCGGTCGCGGGCAGAGCCCCGCCAAGGGACAGGCCTCCAGCGCCGGAGCGGCGCCCCGCTGATCGCCTTCAGGCCGCCAGCCCTTCGCCGGCGCCGAGCGAACGGCACTGCTCCACCACTTCGCGGGTGTTGGCAGAGAGATCCGCCGCAGCCAGCTGCTCCACCGCCGCGCGCATGTGCCCGGCCCGCTCCGGCGCATAGCTCTGCCAGCGGCTGAACAGCTTCGCGAGCCGCGACGCCGTGATCGGGTTGCGCCGATCGAGCGCCACGATCTGCTCGGCCATGAACCGATAGCCCGTACCATCGGCCGCGTGGAACACCGGCGTGTTGGCAGAAAAGCCCCCCAGCACCGCGCGGATCGCGTTGGGGGCTGCCGGGTCGAAGCGCGGATGGGCCAGCAGAGCTGACGCCCGCTCCAGCCCATCGGCGAAGGGGGCGCTGGCCTCCAGCGCGAACCAGGCATCGAGGATCACCGGCTTCTCCTGCCAGCGTTGGTAGAAGGCCTCCAGCGCGCGGCGACGTTGCTCGCAGGGGTGAACCTGCAGGGCCCGCAGCCCGGCCCTGGCGAGCGTCATCGACGGCCCCTGCACAGCAGCGGCAGCGGCCTCGCGCACGGCCTCATCCCCGGCCGCCGCTCGCCAACTCCAGATCGTGGCGGTCAGGCGCCGCTCACCCTGCCCCTGGGGCCAGGGCTGCTCCCACTGCGGCCGGCAGGCGGCAAGCGCGTCCAGCAACGGCTCCTCCAGGGCAGCGCCGAAGACCCGCTCCAGGTCCAGCAGGGCCGCAAACAGCGCCGGAGGATCCGGCTCCGGGGCCAGATCCTCCAGTTCGGCCATGCCGGGAAGGGCCAGCAGGGCGCTGCGGCTGGCAGGCGGCAAGCTGCTGTCGGTGAGGATCGCGGCAAAGGCAGCGGTAAGCCCACATTCCAGTTCCGGGTCGCTGCGACCGGCGGCCCGGGCCAGCACGGCCTGCCGCAGCAGGGTCTGGCCTGCATCCCAGCGGGCGAAGGGATCGCTGTCGCAGGCGAACAGGTGCAGCAGTTCGGCATTCGGCCGGGCAAGCTCGAGCCGCACGGGCGCCGAGAAGCCCCGCAGCACCGAGAGGGCCGGCGGCGTCGGTCCCGGGGGCAACCCCTCGTAGCGCAGCTGGGTCTCCGCGGCCTCCAGCACGACGGGCGATCCGCCGGTCTGGGGCAGGGCCTGGCCGTCCTCACCCACAAGGGCCAGGGCCAGGGGAATCACCAACGGCTGCTTGCGCGGCTGGCCCGGGGTGGCGGGGGTGTGCTGGCGCAGCACCAGGGCGAGTGCGCCACTGGCGCCGTCCCAATGGCGATCGATCGACACCACGGGGGTGCCGGCCTGGTGATACCAGCGGCTGAACTGCTCGAAACTGAAGCGCAGCGGCGAGGGATCGTCGCCCTGGCCATCGGCGGTGGACGCAGAGGCTTCCGTTGCGGCGTCCTGCATGGCCTGCAGGAAATCGGCAGTGGTGGCGGCAGTGCCGTCGTGGCGCTGCACATAGAGCGCCATGCCGCGCATGAAGGTGGCAGGACCCAACAATGTGTGCAGCATACGGATCACTTCCGCACCTTTCTCATAGATGGTGGTGGTGTAGAAATTGTCGATCGCCTGATAGTGATCCGGCTGAATCGGGTGGGCAGTGGGTCCTGCATCTTCCCGGAATTGGGTATTGCGCAGCATCGCCACATCCTCGATGCGCTTGAGATCGGCACCGTGCAGATCGGCGGTGAAGCATTGGTCGCGAAACACCGTGAGTCCTTCCTTAAGGGAAAGCTGGAACCAGTCACGGCAGGTGATGCGATTCCCCGTCCAGTTGTGGAAGTATTCGTGGGCAATCACGCTTTCGATGCGTTCGAGCTCACCATCAGTGGCGGTTTCGGCATCGGCGAGCACCAGCTTGGAGTTGAAGATGTTCAGGCTCTTGTTCTCCATGGCGCCCATGTTGAAATGGC
Source organism: Synechococcus sp. MW101C3 (assembly GCF_002252635.1). Classification (NCBI taxonomy): domain Bacteria; kingdom Bacillati; phylum Cyanobacteriota; class Cyanophyceae; order Synechococcales; family Synechococcaceae; genus Synechococcus; species Synechococcus sp. MW101C3. Next base: position 436,556 of record NZ_NQKX01000001.1, on the reverse strand, counting down.
GCACAGCCACGATGTTGTATTCATCGAGGTCGTATTCGAGCCCATATACCTGCTCATCCCAGGCCATCGACCGCTGCAGCGAGGCCATCGCATGAGCGGTGTAGGGGGAATCGCCCGGCTCCACATGCAGGCGCAGTTGCACCATCCGGCCACTGGCGGTGGTGAAGCTGCCGCGCACCTCCTCAAGCCGTCCGGCCACCAGCGCGAACAGATAGGAGGGCTTGGGGAAGGGGTCGTCCCAGACCGCGAAGTGGCGGCCATCGGCCAGGGCACCGGCAGCCTGGCAATTGCCGTTGGAGAGCAGCACCGGGTAGCGCTCCTGCTCCGCTTCGATCCGCACCTGGAAGCGGCTGAGCACATCCGGTCGGTCGGGGTGGAAGGTGATGCGGCGGAAGCCTTCGGCCTCGCACTGGCTTGTCACCATGCCGCCGCTGGCATAGAGGCCTTCCAGGGTGGTGTTCGTGTAGGGGTCGATCCGCACCCGACTGGTGAGTACGAACGGCCGCTGCGGCGGCTGGAGCACCACCAGAAGCCCCTCCTCCTGGTGGGTGGCGGCAGGCGGAAGTGGTTCCCCGTCGATGGCCAGAGCCTCCAGCTCCAGACCCACCCCCCGCAGCTCCAACGGTGAAGCGGCTTGAGCAGTTGCAGACGCCCCCGCCGCGGGAAGGAACGAAAGGGTCGCTTCCACCAGGCCGTGGTCGGGGAAGAGGCGCACGGTCAGGTCCGTGCGCTCCAGCGCGTAGGGATAAGGCCGGTAATCGGCCAGGCGCACATCCGGCATCGACCCAGGGAAGAACAACCCTCTGATCCTGAAGGGTGCCAGGCGGCGCCGCGATCACCAAGGCAGCGGACTGCGTCCCTGGCCGGCATTGCAACCCACCTGGGAGCCCAGCAGCGCGCCAAGCGGCACTGCCCAGGTCCGGCCCTGGTCGCGGGAGGCGGCATAGCCGATGCCACCGCCGATCACGCCGCCCACGAGCCGGCCGATCGAGCAGCGCTGTTGCAGCGCTTGCGCTTCTTCAAAGGTCTGCGGTGCATTGAAGCCGTTCACCTGCCCCTGATAATCCTGATAAGGAGCGGGGAAGTTCCGCACCGGAATCACTCCCGACTGTGGGAGTGTCTGGGCCACGGGGACCTGGCGATAGACGGGAACCTGGCGGTACACCGGCTGCTGCTGATACACCGGCACCTGCTGGTAGGCCTGGCCAGGAAACCCAAGCGACTGAGCCTGGACCGCGAGCGGAGCCAAGGAACCAATGCTGAGCAGGCCGGCGGCCATCAGGGCAGAAGATGACGAGAAGGTCATGACGACGTTGGTGAAAAACACCCCGGAGGGATGCCTTCAGCAAAGCCAGAAGCCCTGAATGAACTGCAACTGACCAGGGGGTCAATCGCATCCGGATGCGACCGCCAGTTGTGAGGTTGGCCTCTATCAAAAAGCCAACGTCTCAGCCACCTACTTCGGAGGTGCCTTTGCAGGGGCAGCTGGTGCAGGTGCGAGCGGGCCAGCTGCCGGCCTTGCGCCAGATCCCTGCTGCTTGATGGCCGCCTCCACCCGCTTCACTACATCCGGCGGGACCTGTTTCGGACAGAGATCCACCGCGCCGATCACGGCGGAGTTCACGGCACCGCGCCGCAAATCCTCAATGGTGAGGGTCTGGGTGCCCACCTGCTGGATCTTGCCGCCGTGCAGCCCCTGGAGCACTTGCGCGATGGTTTCACCGGCGATGGCCACGGCCTTGTCGAAGTCCACGCCGCCGCCGCGGGCGATGCAAACGTTGACAGCCGCGATCCGGGTATACAGCTGCATCTGCGCTTCCGTGGCCGGTGCGGTTTGAGCGGCGGCGGGCAGAGACGCGAAGGGGAGCAGCAGGAGGGGGACCGCCACGAGGGACCGGCTCCAGCGGGGCAGAAGACGCAAAGGGGAGGACGCGTGAACCTCCATGGTGCTGCACCAGCCGATGAACTTCAATCGTGCAGCAGCCGTGCCTCGCCCACTCTCCACGCCGTCCCGCGCAACCCGCCTGGTTCTCCGGCCGGCCCCCCGCGCCCGAAACCGCCTGCGCCCGCCCGCAGTCCACCAAACCGGCCCAGCGCCCTGCCATGGACTGCGGGTGAACTCATAATGTGGCGATTACGTATTGGACCAGCCAGACGGTGCCTGCTGCGGGGGGGCCTAACCCCACCACCCATCCCCCTGAGGCCTCACCGCCGCCGCGTCGCCCGCTGAAACTGCTGCTGGTGGCGGCGCCGTACCATCTCGCCACCGCCGACCTGCGCGGCGTCATGCACCTGCTCCAGAGCAGCGACAGCGGTTTCGATGTAAAACTTGAAGTGGCCCACCCGGCCGAGCGCCCGGAGCTTTTGGAGCTCCACCGTCTCGTGGCCACCCCGGCCTTGGTGAAACTTGAACCGAAGCCACGCCAGGTGTTTGCCGGAAACACCGTGCTGCAGCAGCTCAAGGGCTGGCTACCCCGCTGGCAGCAGCGGGAAGTGGTGAGCGGCCTTGGCATGAGCCTGCGCCCCGCAGAAATGGATGGCAGCCGCACGCAGCGGGAACTGCAACTGGAAGATCAATTGCTGGTGCTGCGCCAGGAGAACGAAACCCTGATTGAGCGGCTGGGGGTGCAGGAACGCCTGCTGCGCATGGTGGCCCATGAACTGCGTACGCCGCTCACCGCGGCCAAGCTGGCGCTGCAGAGCCTGCAGCTCGGCCACATCGACACCACGCGTTGCCGCGACGTGCTCGACCGGCGGCTGGACGACATCGAGCACCTCTCCAAGGACCTGCTGGAAGTGGGGACCACCCGCTGGGAGGCCCTCTTCAATCCCCAGCAGCTTGGGTTGGCCTCGGTGGCGGCGGAGGCGATCCTGGAGCTTGAAAAGCTATGGGTGGGCCGCGACATCCAGCTGATTACCGACATTCCCGCCGACCTCCCGGCCGTGTTTGCCGATCAGCGGCGCATGCGGCAGGTGCTGCTCAACCTGATCGAGAACGCCTTGAAATTCACCCCTGACGGGGGCCAGGTGCACCTCACGCTGCTCCACCGCACCAACCAGTGGCTGCAGGTGAGTGTCTGCGACACCGGCCCGGGCATTCCCAGAAACGAACAGCAGCGGGTGTTCCTGGAGCGGGTGCGCCTGCCCCAGACCTCGGGCACCACCTCAGGCTTCGGGGTGGGCCTGTCCGTGTGCAGGCGGATCGTGGAAGTGCATGGCGGTCGGATCTGGGTGGTTTCGGAGCCGGGAGAAGGGGCCTGCTTCCATTTCACCGTGCCGGTGTGGAACGGTCAGAACGCGGCAGTCGCTTCTCCTCCTTGACGAAGGGCCACTCCGACCCGTAGCGTCCAACACGTCGGATGGAGAGGCTTCGAACGCCCTTCACCCGTGGCCTCGCCCCCATCGTCTAGAGGCCTAGGACACCTCCCTTTCACGGAGGCGACAGGGGTTCGAATCCCCTTGGGGGTATATCTTAAGTCAGAATACGATCTTTATTTATTACATTCAAGAATAGACTCCATCTGTTTTTGTTTTCATACAGCCAAATCCGATTCGTTTCCCTTTTCAAGCGTCTGATTTATTCGATCAATCGTTCAGTTCGGGGCAACATCCTCAGTACAGTCCATCCAGCTCAGTGCAGGGCATCAGCCTTTGGGCTGGGGCCGTCCTGCTCAACGCCAGCCTTCATTAACTACCGGAAGCCAAGCTTTGCAGGGAGCACACTCTCTCCGTGACGGCGTCAAGGCTCGTTACTCTGGGGGTCTGAGGCTCAACAAGTCGGCATTCCGTTCTCTGTGAGTTTCCGCCACAAGGCCAGCGGCTGTAAGCCCAGCCAGGCTCCGCCTGGTGGTCTCAGAGGCGGCCCGAGCGGCGCAGTGCTTCCTGTTGCACTGCCCGCAGGTTGGCAGCCAGGTCTTCGCGCAGGCGCTGCTCAATCAGCGCGATCGGCATACCCGGGCGGCCCTGCACGGTGAGGTCGTAAAGGAGCCGGGAGCCGATCGGATCCGGGCTCACCTGCCACGCCCCTTCAAAACGGCGGAAATCGCCCTGGATCATGGCGAAGCGGAGCATGCCGTGTTCCCGCACTTCCTGGAGCTCCAGTTCCACCCGCGCCGAGAAGCGCAGACCACAGAACTGTTGGCAGCCCACCTGCTCCAGACCCACCCGGTCGTCGCGGCGCCACAGCAACCGCGAGGTGGAGAGGTTCGGGATGAAGCGGCTGAGGTGCTCGTAATCCGTGAGCACCGACCAGATCAGGTCGTCCTTGAGGTCGATGCGCAGCTGAACGGCCAGACGGCGAGCCCCCTGGGGCAGGCGCTCCATCTCCTGTTGGATGGTGTCGAGGGGGCAGGAGTGTTGCCCTGTGGCCGGGCTTGACGCAGTGATGAGCGAACCGGCGGAAGACACCACGTAGAAACACCCCAGTGCCGGGGAACGTAGGGGAGAGGACAACCTGTTGTCGCGCACCAAACTTAGCCCTGATGCCCGGATGTCGGCGTCAGGAACCGCGCACCTGCTGGGGAGCCGGTTGTGGCTTCGGAGCGTTGCCTAAGATCTGACAGCCTTTTTCCGCAGTGAGTCGCTTCATGCGCACCTCGACCGCCGCGCTTCGCCAGTCCGATGCCCGCATGTTCACCCTGGTGGTGGAAGGGCTGCAGGGTCCCGGAGAGCGAGCGGCCGAACGTCGCTTCATGGTGCCGCTGTCCCGGATGCAGGCCACGCTGCGCCTGATCAACCAGCAGGGAGGACGACTGATCTCGGTCACCCAATCCGACCAGGCCCCCACCCCATCTCCTGACCCCGGCCCCTCCGACCCGGTCGCCCCCCCCGCCATCGCTCCTGTGACCACCACCGCCGCCAAAGAACCGGGCAAGCACGAGGCCGTGCCCGTGAACCTCTACAAGCCGAAGGACCCCTATGTGGGCACCGTGCTCGGCAACTATTCCCTGCTCGCCGAGGGGGCGATCGGCCGGGTGAACCACATCACTTTCGACCTCTCCGAGGGCAAGCTCCACTACGTGGAAGGCCAGAGCATCGGCATCATTCCCGATGGCACCGACACCAACGGCAAACCGCACAAGCTGCGTCTGTATTCGATCGCCAGCACCCGCCACGGCGACAACCTCGAAGACAAAACCGTGTCGCTCTGCGTCCGCCAGCTGCAATACGAGAAAGACGGCGAAACCATCAACGGTGTCTGCTCCACGTTCCTCTGTGACATCGAGCCCGGCGCCAAGGTGCGGATCACGGGGCCCGTGGGCAAGGAAATGCTCCTCCCGCCCGACGAAGACGCCAACGTGATCATGCTGGCCACCGGCACCGGCATCGCACCGATGCGAGCCTATCTGCGCCGCATGTTTGATCCCGGCGAGCGTGAGAAGAACCCCCACTACCAGTTCAAAGGCAAGGCCTGGCTGATCATGGGCGTGCCCACCACCGCCAACCTGCTCTACGAAGACGACTTCCAGAGCTACCTGAGCCACTTCCCCGACAACTTCCGCTACACCAAGGCCATCAGCCGCGAGCAGCAGAACCCCTCGGGCGGCCGTATGTACATCCAGGACCGGGTGGCCGAACACGGCGAAGAGATCTTCAACATGATCGAAGACCCCAAGACCCACGTCTACATGTGCGGTCTGCGGGGCATGGAGCCCGGCATCGACGAAGCCATGACCAAGGCCGCCGAAGCCAAAGGGCTGACCTGGTCGGAGCTGCGCCCCCAGCTCAAGAAAGCCGAGCGCTGGCACGTGGAAACCTACTGACCCGGCTGCTTCCTGCAGGCTTGGCCCGCCCTCTGGGCGGGCTTTTTTTTTGCCGAAACCCCCACATAGCCGCCTGGGCACTCCGTGGGTGGCCGGTTCCCGGCTTTCGTGGATGAATCAGGCCCGCCCTTCCCCCATGACCGCCGTCCTCACCAATCCGCTCAGGGTCGGGTTGCGCCAGGAGCGGGTGATCTCGCCCCAGTGTCTGGTGATCTTCGGCGCCAGCGGCGACCTCACCCACCGCAAGCTGATTCCGGCGCTGTTCGAGCTGTTTCGCCAGCGGCGCCTGCCCAGCGAGTTCGCCGTGCTGGGCTGCGCCCGCCGCCCCTGGAGCGATGAAGAGTTCCGCGCCCGCATGACCGAGGCCCTGGCGGAGGAGGTGGCCGACCACGCCAGCGCCTGGGAACAGTTCAGCAGCGGCCTCTTCTACGAGCCGGTGGACCTGCAGGTGCCTGAGCATCTGGTGCGCCTGGGCCAGCGGCTCGAGGCCATCGACCGGCTACGGGCCACTCGCTCCAACCGCACCTTCTACCTGTCGGTGTCGCCCACCTTCTATGGCAGCGGCTGCCGCGCCCTCGCCGATGCCGGCCTGCTGAGCGACCCGCAGCGCAGCCGGGTGGTGATCGAGAAGCCCTTCGGTCGTGACTACGGGAGCGCCGAGAAGCTCAACCGAATCGTGCAGGCCTGCGCCCAGGAAAACCAGGTCTTCCGGATCGACCACTACCTGGGCAAGGAAACGGTCCAGAACATCCTGGTGCTGCGCTTCGCCAACACCATCTTCGAGCCGATCTGGAACCGCAACTTCATCTCCAGCGTGCAGATCACCGCCGCTGAAACCGTGGGGGTGGAGGAGCGGGCCGGCTACTACGAAAGCTCCGGCGCCCTGCGGGACATGGTGCAGAACCACCTCACCCAGATGCTGGCGCTCACCACCATGGAAGCGCCGGGCCGCTTCGACCCGGAAGCAATCCGCAACGAGAAGGCCAAGGTGCTGCAGGCCGCTCGCCTCGCCGATGAGGCCGAGCCCTGGAACTGCTGCGTACGCGGCCAGTACGGACCCGGCGGCTCCCGCAGCCGGCCGATCAAGGGCTACCGGGAGGAGCCGGGGGTCAACCCGAACAGCACCACCGAAACCTATGTGGCGATGAAGCTGTTCATCGACAACTGGCGCTGGCAGGGGGTGCCCTTCTATCTGCGCACCGGCAAGCAACTGCCCAAGCGGCTCAGCGAGGTGGTGCTCACCTTCCGTGAGGCGCCGGTGCACCTCTTCGACGCCGCCGGCGGCAGCCCAACCGCCAACCAGCTGATCCTGCGCATCCAGCCCAACGAGGGCGCCGAATTCCGCTTCGAGGTGAAGGCTCCGGGATCGGGCATGCGCAGCCGGCCGGTCGACATGCAGTTCTCCTACGACGAATCGTTCGGGGAACCCTCCGATGAGGGCTACGTGCGCCTGCTCGCCGACGCCATGCTGGGAGATCCCACCCTGTTTACCCGCGGCGATGAGGTGGAAGCGGCGTGGCGCCTCTACACCCCCCTGCTGGAGCTGATCGAGGACAGTCCCTGGCAGCTGCCGGTCCAGCCCTATGAGGCCCGCACCTGGGGCCCCGCCGCTGCCGACAGCCTGCTCGCCAGCGACGACCTGGTCTGGCGCCGCCCCTGAACGCCTCGGCCTCCACCATCCACATCCGTCCCGTCCCCCCTCCCTGCCCCTCTCTCCATGAGCCCCCAACTGACCCTTCAGGCCCCGGTGGAACTGCCGCCCCCCGAGCTCACCGGCTACCTGGAGAAGCTCTGGCAGCACGACCTGGGGCACAGCAGCGGGGCCAGCACCTTCACCCTGCTGGTGTGGCAACCGGCCTGGGTGGAACAGCACCTGGTGCGGCTGGGCCGGCTGGAAGGCCCGGTGACCGGGGTGGTGCGTCCGGAAGTGCTGGAGGCGGCCCGTGAAGCGGTCGACTTCTGTGGCCTTCCCCCCAGCACCTCGCCGCTGGCACCAGAACTGGCCTGGGCGCTGGGCGAGCACGCGGGGGTCGACCACGTCGGCGAAGACCTGCGCGGCCAACACGTGGAATCGGCGATCAGCGCCTACCAGCCGCGCCGGCTGATCACCCTGGCGCCCACGCTCAGCAATAGCGCCGGCCTGGAAACGCTTGTGGCGGCCTACTGCCCGCTCAGCGAGGAAGGCAACAACGGCGCCACCTGCGGAGATGTGGTGGTGCTGCGCGGCGACTTCGACGCCCTGCGGCAGGGCCTGAGCCTGCTGCAGCCCCTGGTGCCCGACGACCTGCCCTGCTGGGTGTGGTGGAACGGTTCGCTGGAGGAAGCGCCCGATCTGCTGGCGGCCCTCAGCAGCCCGGGGCGCCGGCTGGTGATCGACAGCGCCCTCGGCCCGCCGCGCCGCTGCCTTGATCTGCTGGAGGAGCGCGTCAACAGCAGCACCGCCGTCAACGACCTCAACTGGCTGCGGTTGCGCGGCTGGCGGGAGTCGCTGGCGATGGTGTTCGACCCGCCCGGTCGGCGCGAATCGCTCAGCCACGTGGTGCACCTCGACATCGATGTGGAGGGCAGCCATCCGGTGCAGGGGCTGCTGCTGGCCGCCTGGATCGCCGACCGACTCGGCTGGCACTTTGTGACCAGTTACAAAATGGACGGTGACTCCATCGGCGCCGACTTCGAGCGCAGCGACGGCAAGGAAGTGCGCCTCAAGCTGATGCCGGTGCCGGTGGGGATCCCCAGCAGCCACCCGGGCACGATCGTGGGGTTGCGGCTGATCTGCGAACCCGACGATCGCAAGCCGCTCTGCGTGATCCTCTGCTCGGAAACCGGCGGCTGCATGCGGCTGGAGGCCGGCGGCGTGGCGCGGATGGAGCTGGCGGAAGATGTGGTGCCGAAGGTGCCCGGGTCCGATGAGATGGAAATGGGGCGGCTGCTGGGTGGCGGCCACGACTCCACCACGCCGCTGCTCGCCGCCGCTGCTCCGCTGGCAGCCAAGCTGCTGCCGAACTGAGGCTGTCCTGAACCCAGCGGCGGGGGGCCGGCACTGATGGCCTGCCTGATTGCGGCCCCCTGCAGCGGCAGCGGCAAAACGCTGCTCAGCCTGGCGCTCACGGCCCTGCTGCGCCAGCGCGGCCGCAGCGTCCAGACCTTCAAGGTGGGGCCCGACTACCTCGATCCCCAGTTGCTGGCCCGGGTGAGCGGCCGGCCGTGCCGCAACCTCGACCGCCTGCTCTGCGGCCCCGAATGGGTGGAGCGCAGTTTCCACTGGTGGGGCCGTCAGGCCGACCACTGCCTGGTGGAGGGGGTCATGGGCCTGTTCGACGGCCGCGGGCCCGGCGACGAGGGCAGCTCCGCCGAGCTGGCCGTCGCGCTGCAGCTGCCGGTGGTGCTGGTGGTGGAAGCCAGCCGCCAGGCCGGATCGGTCGCGGCGCTGGTCAACGGTTTCCGGCACCATCGCCGCGACCTCACCATGGCCGGGGTGGTGCTCAACGGCGTAAGCACCGCCCGGCACCAGGCGCTGCTGAGCGAAGCGCTCGCCGCCATCGGCATGCCGGTGCTGGGCCTGCTGCCGCGCCACCCCAGCCTGAGCCTGCCGTCACGGCACCTGGGGCTGCTGCCCGCCCATGAGCTCCACGACCTCACGCGCACCTGCGGAGAATGGGCAGCGCTGGCCGAGCAGCACCTTGATCTCGCGCAGCTGCTGCCCCTGCTGGCACCCCCCGCCAGTTCACCAGAGACCGCCTCCGGCGGCGATCCGATCCAATGGGCGCTCGGGCTCGAACACGAAACCCCAGCACCCGAGCCCGTGCGTGTGGCCATTGCCGCCGATGCCGCCTTCCACTTCCGCTACCCGGAAGCCACCGAACTGCTCGAAGCGGTGGGGGTGGAGCCGCGGCTTTGGCAGCCCCTGGCCGATGCGCCGCTGCCGCCGGATTGTCAGGGGGTAATCCTGCCGGGCGGCTACCCGGAGCTGCACGCGCCGGAACTGGCTGCCGCCCGGCGCAGCCTGGCTGACCTGCGGCGTGCCGCAGCCGCCGGCCTGCCGATCTACGCCGAATGCGGTGGCCTGCTGCTGCTGGGGCAGGCGTTGGAGGATCCAGAGGGCCAGCCCTACCCGATGGCTGGCCTGCTGCCGTTCACGGCCCGACGCGGGGCTCTCCAGCTCGGCTACCGACAGGCCACCCCCAGCCACGACGGGCTGGTGGCACGCTGCGGAGAATCCGTCTGCGGCCACGAATTCCACCGCTGGGAGCTGCACCCCACTCCCACGGCAGCCTCTGTGTCGGGCGGCAACGGTGTGATGGACGGAATCAAGCCGCTGTGGCAGCTTGAGGGATGGGGTTGCCCACCGCGGAGTGAAGGATGGACGACGCGCACGCTTCACGCCAGCTGGCTTCACCTCCACTGGGCTGGGTGTTCGGCGATCTGCCGGCGCCTCCACGACGCAGCCCGGCGGACAGCTCCGTTCGCCGTGGCGGCGGCAGCCGCCGCAGCGCCGGCTCCCTGGCCTCCCGGGAGCGCTGGCAGCTGATCGTGCGCGGCCATGTGCAGGGTGTGGGCTACCGCCAGGCCTGCTGCCGCGCCGCTGCCGCGCTCGGCGTGGCGGGCTGGGTGCGCAACCGCAGCGATGGTTCGGTGGAGGTGCAGGCGGAAGGCCCGAACCAGCAGCTGCTGGATCTGCGGCTCTGGTGTGAGTCGGGGCCGCCCGGGGCACTGGTGAGTGAGGTGATCCCCAGCCTGATGCCGATCGCTGGCGACGACTGGTTCGAGATCCGCCGCTGAGCGCGGCGTGTGCGTCATCCTGGCCGGGACCGCCAACGCGCCCTGGCGCCCCGATGCACGACCCCTCGCTCTGGACCGAACTGATCGCCTACGGCAGCGGCATCAGCCTCAGCCCGATCCATGTGGGCCTGCTGCTGCTGTTGCTTCTCGGTGAGCACCCCCTGCGGCGGGGTGGCCTGTTCGTGCTGAGCTGGGTCGTCACGATCGCCGTGATGGTGACCGTGCTGCTCACCCTGGGCCACGGCCTGCTGCTCACCATGGAGCAGGGCAGCAGCCACCGCACGGCGCTTGATCTGATGGGGGCCGGAGCCCTGCTCACCCTGGGGGTGCGGGAGCTGCTGCCGACCAGCCGCGGTGCTGGTCTGGAGGAAGCTCCAGGCTGGACGCGCCAGCTCGACCGTTTCTGCCGCCTGCCCCTGCCGCTGCTGATCGGCGCCGGGGCGGCGCTGGAGGTGGTCAGCCCGGACGACCTGTTCCTGATGGCCAAGGGGGCATCGGCGCTGCTGGCGGCTCAACTGGGCCGCGGGCAGGAGCTGCTGATGGCCGCAGTCTTCACCCTGGCGTCCAGCCTGCTGCTGCTGGTGCCGTTCCTGGCGGTGGCCCTGGCCCGCGAGCGCATGCTGCCGCGGCTCGAGAGCGCCAAGAAGCTGCTGTTCGCCCGGGGGGATCTGGTGGTGGGCGGCCTCAGCCTGGCGCTGGCGGCCTACCTGGCCTGGCAGGGCATCGAAGGCCTGCGCATGGTCTGAGCCGCCGGGCTCAGGCCTCGGGGTCTGCCAGCCAGCGGCTCCAGCAGTCGCGATCGGCGCTGGAGCCCGCTCCCGCCACCATCCATACCGCCGTGCGGGCCCGGCTCACCGCCACGTACACCAGCTGCCGGCGCAGCTGCAGATCGGAGGGCCAGAACACATCGTCGGCGATGAACACCTCACCAAAGCTGCTGCCCTGGCTGCGGTGCACCGTGAGCACGGCCGCCGGCGCCAGGGAGGCGAAGGCATCCCGCACCAGGAAGTAGCGACGCCAGAGACCGCGGGCTTCCTTCTTGCCCAGCGCCCTGGCCTGCTGCCGCAGCTGCGCCAGCACCCCTTCCAGCTGCCGCCGGGCCGGGGAGCCCGCCGCCGGCAGCAACCGCAGCGACAGCTCCCCGTCGGGCTGCTGCACGGTCACCAGCTGGGTGTCGATCACCGGCGCGGTCAGCCCGTCGAACAGCTCCAGCACCTCCCGGCCTGCCAGGCCGAACTCCGCCAGATCGCAACGCTCGGGCTTCACGTCGCGCACCACCAGCTCCCGGTTCGACGCCAACACCATGTCCGGTTCCTCGCCCCCCTCCGCCCCCTCCCGGCAGGCGGGCGCCATCACCGCCATGCGCGTGATCAGCACTTCACCCGGCAACACCGGCAGCTGGTCGGCCATCTCGCCGTGGATGGCGCGCCGGGCGAGGGGCACCAGCTGCTCAAGGCTGCGGTTCGTGTAACAGAGGATGCGGGCCTGATCGGGGTTGTCCCCCTCGGCGGCGCGGCGCAGGGCCTGCTGAGCCGCCGCCAGCCAGGCGGAGCGCTCCAGCAGGGCCACCATGCCCTCCGGCTGCCGGATGGCCGGCAGCTGAGGCGGCAACCGGCAGGGCAGCCGCTGCTCCCGCAGGCCGGTGGCCAGGCGCAGCACCGGACCCTGGTGGCGCACCACCTGCTCGAGCCGGGCCAGCTCGGCCCGCTGCAGATCGAACACGGGGCTGAGCGGTTCCCCCACGGGCGGCAGCTGGGCGGGATCGCCCACGAACACCAGCCGGGTGCCGTAGGGATGGGCGCAGCGCAGGGCGATCTGCAGCAGGGTGCTGTCCACCATCGAGGCCTCATCGATCAGCACCAGGGCCAGCGGCTCCAAGGCCACCGCCGTCTGCTCGGTTTCCTCACAGATCTCGCGGCCGCCGTCACGGCGCAGCTTCAGGCGCAGCAGCCGGTGCAGGGTGGAGGGAAACCAGGTGGGCCGCAGGCCGCTGAGCTCGAGGTACTGGCGCAGCACGCCCACCGCTTTGTGGGTGGGAGCCACCACGGTCCAGCAGAGATCCCGACGCTCCACCTCCGCCAGAAAGGCCATCGAGAGGTACGTCTTGCCGGTTCCGGCGTAGCCGCTCAGCACGAAAGGCCGACCATCGGCAGGAGCGTCCAGCCAGGCCACGAAGGCCTTGACCGCCTGGCGCTGACCTGGCGTGAAGGCTTGGGCATCAGCGGAAGGAAGGCTCAAGCCAGCGGCAACCAGCCCCAGCTCTGGGCGATCTGCAGCGGCGAACCCGCCAGGGCCAGACCGGTGAGGGCGATGGCGGGGCCCATCAGGCTGCCGGCCAGCACCTCCAGGCGCGTGTGGCCCAGGTTTTCCTTCAGCGGCTTGGCTGGTGCGGCGTCCTGCCAAGTGGCAGGCGGCAGGGCATTGATCGCACCAGCCTGGAGCCCGGCGGCCCGGCGCACGCCGCTGGCGTCGTACATCACCACGAACGCCACGGTGGCGGCAAAGGCGAACAACGGATCATCGAAGCCCTGCTGCCAGCCGATGCCCGCCGCCGCGCCTGTGACCAGGGCGGCGTGACTGGACGGCATGCCGCCGGTTTCGAACAGCACCGCCGGGCGCCAGCGGCGGTGCTCCACCAGCTCGATGAGCAACTTCGAGCATTGCGCCAGACCGCAGGCGATCAGCGCCCAGGCCAGCACACCATTGCCAAGCAGTTGAAACAGGGGAGGGGTTCCGGAGGGGACAGCGATCATCGATCGCGGCTGGTGATGTAGTCGGCCAGGGCCACCAGCGGGCCGGCCTGGGCCAACCAGGGCTGAAGTGCCTCCTTGGACTCCCGCACCAGGACATCGGCACGGCGACGCGACTCCTCCAGCCCCAGCAGCTTCGGGTAGGTGGTCTTGTCGGCGGCCAGATCCTTGCCGGCCGTCTTGCCCAGCACGGCACTGCTGGCGGTGAGGTCCAGGATGTCGTCGATGATCTGGAAGGCCAGACCGATGCCGCGGGAATAGGTCCGCAGGGCGTCCAGCAGATCGTCCTCGGCGCCGGCGATCAGGGCGCCGGTTAGCACACTGGCCTGCAGCAGGGCGCCGGTTTTGTGCAGGTGGATGTATTCGAGCGTGTCGAGATCCACCTGGCGGCCCTCGGACTCCAGATCCACCACCTGGCCGCCCACCAGCCCGGGGGCGCCGGCCGCCAGCGACAGCTCACCCAGCACCCGCAGCAGCCGTTCGGGGGCCACGCCGGGGCTGCGCAGCGCCACCATCTCGAAGGCACGGGTCAGCAGGGCGTCGCCGGCAAGGATGGCATTGGCTTCTCCGAACACCTTGTGGTTGGTGGGGCGTCCGCGGCGCAGGTCGTCGTTGTCCATGGCGGGCAGGTCGTCATGGATCAGCGACATGGTGTGGATCATCTCCAGTGCCACCGCGGTGGGAAGCGCCAGGGCACTGGTGCCTCCCGCCAGTTCGCAGCTCGCTAGGCAGAGGATCGGCCGCAGCCGTTTGCCCCCCGCCAGCAGCGAGTAGCGCATCGCCTCCCGCAATGACTCGGGCCGCTCCGGGCCGAGGGCAGCATCGAGGGCCTGCTCCACGCGCTGGCGGGACGCCTCCAGGTAGGCCGCGAAATCGAAATCCGTGCTCACCGCCACGGCCATGGGTACCAGCGCACTGCGGCGGATTCTCTCAGGCCACGGCGCCGCTGAGCGCCTATGGCAACAGATCGGCGAGCGGATCTTCCGCCGGAGCTCCAGCCCCATCCACAGCGAGCGCTGGGGCGAAGGTCGCCCGCCAGCTGGCCACCGTGTTGACCAGGAGCATCGTCACGGTCATGGGCCCCACACCACCGGGCACCGGCGTGATCGCCGCCGCCAGCGGCTCCACCTCCTCAAAGCGCACATCGCCGCAGAGCCCGCCACGGCCGCCGGGCCCCTCAGCCGCTGACGGCGGCAGCCGGTGGATGCCCACATCCACCACCACCGCTCCGGGTTTCACGTGCTCGGCACCGATCAGCCGCGGCCGACCGGCCGCCACCACCAGCACATCCGCCTCGCGGCACAGCGCCGCCAGATCGCGGCTCCGCGAGTGAGCCACGGTGACCGTGGCATTGGCGGCCTGCAGCATCAGCGCCATCGGCTGGCCCACCAGGATGCTGCGCCCCACCACCACGGCGCGGGCCCCCTCCAACGGCACCTGGGCGCGCGCCAGCAGGGCCATCACGCCGGCGGGGGTACAGCTGCGCGGACCGGGTTCCCCCTTGAGCAGGCGACCCAGGTTGCAAGGGTGCAGGCCGTCGGCATCCTTGGCCGGGTCGATCGCATTGAGGAGCGGCCCCTCCGCCAGCCCCGGCGGCAGGGGCAACTGCAGCAGGATGCCGTCGACAGCGGGATCGGAATTAAGACGTTGAATTTCGGCGAGCACCGTGGCGGCGCTGCTGTCGGCAGGCAGGTGGGCGCCGTGGCTGGCGATGCCCACCCGGGCCGAGGCCTTCTCCTTGTTGGCCACATAGACGCCGCTGGCCGGATCATCACCGACACGCAGCACGGCCAGCCCCGGCGGCCTACCGGCCCGCTCCAGGCCCGCCGTCACCACCTGCTGCAGGCGCTGCTCCACGTCCTTCGCCAGTTGCCGCCCATCGAGGAGCTTCGCCATGCCCACCACAAACGGTTCAAGGCCCAGCATGCCGCCAGACCACGATTGACGTCCTCGCTAGCTTGACCACTTCGGAGGTGGAGAGTGTGCTGCTGCGTCGGCGCATCCAGAGGCTCTGGCAGCGATGGCTCCGGCAGGAATCGCCATGCCAGGCGCTCTGTCCATGGCGCCGACGCGACTGGCTGGCCGTGGCTCTGGTGTGCGTGCTGGTGGCGGGGGTGTCGAGCTGGCCCTGGCTGGTGGAACCGAGCCTGAGGCCGGGAATCCCGGCCCCGCAGAGCACCCGGGCACCGGAAGCCGCCACAGTCGTGGACAGCGACGCCCTGGAGCAGCGGCGTTTTCAGCTGGGCAGCCGCACCCACGTGCAGGTGGTGGATCCCCAGGCCGATCGGGAGCTGCAGCAGCGCCTGGAGCGGCAACTGCGGGAGCTGGAGTTGGTGGCGGCCTCCCCCCAGAACCGGGTGGGGCCGCTCAATCTGAACCCGGTGGAGCAGGCGTGGCTGATCAGCCTCACGCCGCAGCAACTGGCGCAATGGCAGCAGGCGCTGCGGCTGGCCCAGCGGCGCATGCTCAGCCAGGGCATCGTGAGCAGCATCGCCAAGAGCCAGCTACAGGCGGCCGCCGCCCTGCAGCTGGCGCCGCTGGCGGAGCCGGGCCTGGGCCTGGGCAGCCGGCTGCTGGCGGTGAACCTGCAGGGCCGCACCAACCTGCGCACCGATGCCGGCCTCACCCAGGGCTTGATCGAGGAACTGCTCACCCAGCAGGGCATTCCGCGCATCACCGTGGAAAAAGGAGAACTGATCACCCGCCAGGGGGAACCGATCAGCCCGCAGGCCTACGACGTGCTCGATTACTTCGGCATGGTGAACCGGAGGCCCCTGCTACGGGCCTGGCTGGGCCATGCCTTCGAAGCCTTCGCCGGCAGTGCGGTGATGGTGCTGCTGCTGCGGCGCTGGCGCGCGAGCCTGGAGCCCCGCCATGCGCTGCTGGCCCTGGGGACCCTGCTGGTGGTGCAGGGCTGCAAATTGTGGCTCGGCAACACCGCCAGCCCGCTGGCGCTGCTGGTGCCCCCCACCCTGCTGCTGGCCCAGGCTCTGGGCACTGGCGCTGGCCTGGCCTGGCTGGCGGTGGCCAGCCTGCTGTGGCCCCAACCCCTCGATGGCTTCAACGAGCAGCGCCTGCTGGTGGCCGCCCTGGTGGCAGTGGTGGCGGCGGTGCTGGCAGGCCGGCAGCGCAGCCGCGCCCAGCTGGTGCAGCTGGCGCTTGTGCTGCCGGTTGGGGCCCTGGCCCTGCAATGGCTGGTGCTGCAGGTGTCGTATCGGTTGCCCAACAGCGCACGGGTGACGCCCAGCGGCGCAGAGCTGGTGGGAGAGGCGCTGCTGATGGGTGGCCTGCTGATGGGCGGCCTGCTGCTGGGACCGCTCGTCGAGAGTTTCTTCGGGCTGCTCACGCGCGCGCGGCTGCTGGAGCTGGCCGACCTGGAGCGCCCCCTGTTGCGGCGGCTGTCGATGGAAGCGCCGGGCACCTTCGAGCACACCTTGATGATCTGCGGGCTGGCCGAGGAGGGCGCCCGGGCGATCCAGGCGGACGTCGACATGATCCGCACCGGCGCCCTGTATCACGACGTCGGCAAGTTGCACGCGCCGCAATGGTTCATCGAAAACCAATCGGAGGGTGCCAACCCTCACGAAACCCTCAACGACCCCTTCGCCAGCGCCGCGATCCTGCAGGCTCACGTGGACGAGGGGCTCAAGCTGGCCCGCAAATACCGCCTGCCGCGGCCGCTGGCCGATTTCATCCCCGAGCACCAGGGGACTCTGAGAATGGGCTACTTCTTCCATCAAGCCCGGGAGCAGGATCCCGATGTGCCCGAGCAGCGCTTCCGCTACCGCGGGCCCACGCCCCAGAGCCGCGAAACGGGAATCCTGATGCTGGCCGATGGTTGCGAGGCCGCGCTGCGCTCGCTGCCGCCCGGCACCTCGGAGCAGGAGGCCTGCGCCATGGTGCGCCGGATCATCGAAGCGCGCCTCAGCGATGGCCAGCTCAAGGACAGCGGCCTGAGTCGGGGCGAACTGGAACTGGTGATCAGGGCGTTCGTGCGGGTGTGGAAGCGGATGCGTCATCGGCGGATCCCTTACCCGATCCCCGCCCGGAAGGCCTACAGCGCCTGAGCCCCTGCAGCTTGCGCTCAAGCACCACCGAGGCCGGCAGCAGGGTGATGGCGTTGGCGGCGATCAGGGGCCCGTCGCGGGTGATCAGGCCATAGAGCAGCCAGCAGCAGATGCCTGCGGTGAACAGCGTGTACATGCGCAGGGAGATGCCACTGGTGTCGCCACTGCGCAGGGTTTTGATCGCCTGGGGGAAAAAGCTCAAGGTGGTGAGCGCCGCCGCGCCATACCCCAGCAAGGTGGTGGAGGTGGCAGTCATCGGGCCGGGCGCGTTGACCTCAGCATGGCGGAGGCGCCGCAGGGTGGGAGGAGCGATAGGGTCCCCCGAGACAGGTCTTGTGATGGCTCCTCTTCCAGCGCAACTTCTGGCGGGAGCCTCTGCCAACGGCAAGCTCGGCGTGATGGTGTGCGGCCATGGCAGCCGCAACCGTCTGGCCGTCGAGGAATTCGCCCAGCTTGCGATCGGGCTGCAACAACGCCTGCCCCATCTGCCGGTGGCCTACGGCTACCTGGAATTCGCCCGGCCAATCCTGCGCGACGGCCTCGATCAGCTGCGCCAGCAGGGCGTGGAGCATGTGCTGGCCGTGCCGGGAATGCTGTTCGCCGCCGGCCACGCCAAGAACGACATTCCCTCGGTTCTGAACACCTATGCGGCCGAATCCGGTCTGCGCATTGATTACGGCCGCGAGCTGGGTGTCGACCGCAAGATGATCGAGGCGGCGGGTGCCCGCATCCGTGGCGCGCTGCAGGAGGCGGATGCCGCCGCTGCTGCCGCCGGTGAGCCAGCGGTGCCGCTGCACGACACCCTCTTGGTGGTGGTGGGACGCGGCTCTTCCGATCCCGATGCCAACTCCAACGTCAGCAAGGTGACCCGCATGCTGGTGGAGGGGTTCGGGTTCGGCTGGGGCGAAACGCTCTACTCCGGTGTCACGTTTCCGCTGGTGGAACCGGGGCTGCGCCATGTGGTGAAGCTGGGCTTTCGCCGCATCGTGGTGTTCCCCTACTTTCTTTTTTCCGGCGTACTGGTGAGCCGCATCCGGCTGCACAGTGAGCGTGTGGCGGCAGATCATCCCGCCGTGGACTTCGTGCAGGCTCCTTATCTCGGTGACCATCCACTGGTGATCGACACCTTCCATGAACGTGTGGAAGAAGTGGTGCGCGGGGACACCCAGATGAACTGTTCGCTCTGTAAGTACCGGGCGCAGGTGCTGGGCTTCGAAGCGGAGGTGGGTGATCCGCAGCGGAGTCACCACCACCATGTCGAGGGGTTGATCGAATCCTGCACATTGTGCGAACGCGAATGCACCGGCGCCTGCCAGCCCGATGGGGTGCCGATTCCCCTGGGCAGCGGGCAGGGCCACAGCCATAGCTACAGCCACAGCCAAGGAGAAGGACCCGCAGAGGCCCCCGGGCCGGCCCACAGCCACGTGCACGGCCCGGAGCAGACGGAGCATGGCCCCGTCCACGACCACGCGCATCACCAGGGTCAGCCCCACGACCACAGCCACACCCGTTACCCCCACGCTGACCACCCGCTCGGGCCTCGCAGCCTGACGACAGCACCCCCAGCCAAGGGAGACCCAGCCGTCTCGCCGACCCCCGGGACTCAAGAGATCCACGGGGCATAAGCCCTACTGATGTGTCACCGATTTCCCCAGGCACCCATGGTTTTCCCCAGAACGGGAGGGGTTTTTCCACAGGCGAGATCGGAGAATGGCCTTTCAAGCCCTTGAATCTGGGGATTACGCGGGTTTCCAGGCAGCCTTCTTGACAAACGTTCTCAGTGGCATCACCCGCCAGACCGATTGCCGATGGCCAGCGACGAAGAGGCACCGCAGCTGACTTTCTCAAGGCGAGCCGGCATGGGTTTCACCCAGGCCCCCCGCTTTGACGGGCCTGCCGTCGCTGTGGCTATCTGGGCAGGACCAGGGAGCCACGGCATTGAGCGACGCGCTGAACAGGACCACAGGCCAAGGACGCAACGGCATGCGCAGCAGCGAGGCCGCCAGTGGCTCAGGACGGAGTGAGGCCTATCCAGGCGAAGCCGGGGTGGCTGCAGAAAGCCGCGTGAGTCTTGAGGCGGAGATCCCTGAGCTGCTGTTCGACGGCATGCGCGACTTCATCCGCAGCCATCCCCACTGGGACCAGTACCAGCTGGTCAGTTCAGCCCTGGCCAGCTTCCTGTTCCAGAACGGCTGCACCGACGGCTGCGTCACCCAGCATTACCTCAACGGTCTGTTCATGCGCAACCAGCCGCCCGAAGGCCGCCTCGTCTGACAGCAGCTTGCCCGGAGTCCAGCGGGCCTGACGCGAGATCAGCCGTCATCGCCCGAGACCAGCAGCCATGGCCGATGGGCGCCAGTGAAGCCGGAGACAGGCACGCGTGAATGGAGACAGGCCGCCCATGCTGAAGAACGGCCTGTAAAGCTCGCGCTCCTGATCCACCCAAGGTCCTCCTCGCAGCCGCTTCGGCTGTTGATCCACGCGCCTTCTGATCCACGCGTCGTTTATTGCACGCGCGATTCAGCCACTCGGTGGTTCCGTGAGCACGTGTCCTCCAGGCCCATTGCTCTGAACAACGCCAGCGAGCACGCAAGCTGCAAGCACGTGGGCGCCAAGCAACGCACCATCAAGTCCTGCACGATGGCTGGCTGCCGATTCACAGGCCGCTGATCACTGGATCCCACCTTGATGGTTTCACTGGATCTCACCTTGCTGTTCCAGCCGTTGTCGTTCCCAAGCCGCTGTCTCGCGCGTTGCTGTCTCGAATCCTGCTGACTCGAAGGTTGCTGCGTCACACGTTGCTGACTCGCAGTGGCTGCTCAAGCTGCTGATTGGCAGGTTGCAGCTTTACGCGTCGCGGCTTCACTCGGTAAGGGTTTGTCGGCCACCGAACAGCAAACAACCGGGTGAAGGAGAGGTCCTGCGCAGCGGAACACCACCAAATCACAGGCCCGTCGCCTGTGGCGCCAGCAATAAAAAAGCGGAAACCCTAAGGCCCCCGCTTTGGAATCTCCCTTGCCCGACCCGGTTAAAGGTCGCCTGCAAATTGTGCAGGAGGGTCCAGATCGCTTTTGTGGTCGTTGACACCGCCCGCGTGGTCCGGTCAGGACGCGCTCACAGCCTCATCGATCGCGCCAATGCGCAACCTGTGGGCGGCATGGGCGCAGGCCCGCCAGGTGATTGCCATCTCCGTGAGGGTGGGGCTCTGCCAGCCGGCACTGGGCCAGCAGGCCCCATCGGTGACCAGCAGATTGGGGGCCTGCCAGCAGCGGTTTAAGGGGTCCACCACCCCGTGGTCAGGGCCGGCCGCCATGCGGGCTCCGCCCAGTTCATGGATGAAGTAGCCCGGCGGCGCCGCCTCCGTTGACAACGCCACCCCAAGGCGCAGCAGCGGCTCGGCCAGCGGAATCAGGAACAGATCCTCCAGCGGCCGCATGCACCCACCGGCGGCAGCCACCACTGCCGTCATACGCGCCTGCATGTGGGCCACCATCTGCGTTTCGTTCTCGCCCCAATGCACGTCGATGTGGGGGGCCGGCAGGCCCCAGGCATCGGTGGCAGTGGCTGAAAGGGTGAGCCGGTTGTGGGCCTGGGGCAGCACTTCCCCCTGGCCGATCAGGAAGCCCACCGCCTCCCGCTGGCGCCGCTTGAACGGAGCCGGCGGATCGAAGCGCTGCACGCCGGCCCAGATGCCGTAGCCGCGGCGGAAGGGCAGAGGCTGGTCATCGGCGCCCAGGTTCACGGTGTTGGGGATGAAGGCACTGCCCGCCCCCGACAGTTCGCTGGGGCCGGTCGGGGCCGGCTGATCGGGCAACGCGAAGAACCGGCAGCTGGAGATGTGATCCATCAGGTGGCACCCGAGGCTGCCGGAGGGGTCCGCCAGCCCATTGGGCTGATGCGCCTCTGTGGAGTGGAGCAGGATCCGCACCGATTCCAGCGTGGAGGCGCAGAGCACCACCAGCTGGGCCTGCACCCGCTGCCGCGCACCGCTGGCCCGCTCCACGTACACCACCGCTTCGGCGCGGCGGCGGGTGCGATCAAACTCCACATGGCTCACCACCGCCCCCGGACGCAGCGTCACCCGGCCCGTGGCCAGAGCCTGGGCCAGCGCCCCTCCCTGGGAGCAGGAGCGGGGCCAGGGGCCGCTGCCGGGGCGGTGCAACGCGAAGCCACGGGAGTGGATCAGCGGCAGATTCAGCTCCCGGGCGATCGCCTGCTGAAGGTGGCGCTCCGCTGGCGTGAACGGCAGCGGCGGCTGAAACTCCCCATCCGGCAGCTGGGGCAGGCCATCGCAGTGGCCGTGCACGCCGTGGAAGCGCTCGAGTCGGGCGTAGTAAGGGGCCAGGTCGGCGTGGGAAAGCGGCCAGGACGGACCGTGGCCATCCCGCTCGCCCGCCTTGAACTCGTGGTCGGAGAGGCGCAGGGTGATGCCGCC
The DNA here is from genome assembly GCF_002252635.1 of Synechococcus sp. MW101C3. NCBI lineage: Bacteria > Bacillati > Cyanobacteriota > Cyanophyceae > Synechococcales > Synechococcaceae > Synechococcus > Synechococcus sp. MW101C3. Next base: position 414,763 of record NZ_NQKX01000001.1, on the reverse strand, counting down.
CCAGGTGAGACTCTTGCCGCCCACCTGACGCCCCCGGCTCCAGAGGAAGGGGCGGTCGGGAGGCGTGCTGTAAGGGTTCTCTCGCTCATCCACATACAGCTCCGGGTTGGCCTTCCAGTAGCCCGGATGCTGCACCTGCCGCCACTGCCGGCCGCTGCTGATGTTGGCCACCCGCCTGAGGCTGTTCAGGGGCTCGCTGCCGAAAGCCTGGCGGGCGCTGAGCGCGGGGCCGGCGTCCAGCACCAGCACCCGCAGGCCAGCGCTCGCCAGCACCATGGCGGCAACTCCGCCGGTGGCGCCGGACCCCACCACCACCGCATCAAACAGGGGTCCGGGATCAGCGAGAGGCATCGGCTGGCCAGCAACGGGCGTGGCGTGGCGACCTTAGGCGGCGACAGCCGGGCGTCGAACCAGCGACGCAGGGCCCGGCCTCTGCCCAGACAGCTGCCCATAAAAAAACCGGCTGCAGATCCGCAACCGGGGGATGAAAAGTGGTGGCGGGGAGGAGATTTGAACTCCTGACCTTCGGGTTATGAGCCCGACGAGCTACCAGACTGCTCTACCCCGCGTCGCCTCAGACACACTACAAGCCGGGGGTGCCTTCCGGCAATGGGCGGGGCCCTGGGCGCCGGCTTCAGCGCGCCATGGCGTCAAAGCGCAGCTCGCCGCTCACCTCCAGCCGCAGGCCAAGGCCTGGCGCGAGGAACTGATCCTCGAGCTCTTCGAGGGTGAGCGCCGTGAGCCAGTCGAGCTGCCGCAGCAGGTGCAGCGTCACCGCGTGCTTGGCACGGCTGGCGCCGTCCTCCACCTTGATCGCCACTCCCAGCCCCTCGCCCATGCGGGCCAGGCACTGGATCCCTTCGGCGCCCCCCTTGCTCAGCACCAGGCCATGACCCCGCCGCATCAGCTCGGTGTCGAAGCGTCCCTCGCCAGCCACCAGTTCCGGGTGGGCCAGCATCGCCCGACTCAGCCGCTCCAGATCGGGCTGCTCCGAACCGCCCAGGTGGGCGAACAGCAGCGCCATCTGGGCCAGCTGGATCTGCACGGTGGGAGCGCCGCAGTCGTCGCGCGCCGTGAGCAGCTCCGCTCCGGGCAGGCCCAGCAGTTCCCCCACCCCCTTGAACACCTGCTGCTGCAGCGGGTGGTCGGGCTGGAGGTAGGTGTCCAGTGCCCAGTTCATGCGGCGGCAGGTGGCAAGAAACGCGGCGTGCTTGCCCGAACAGTTGTGCTGCAGCGGGCTGGCGTCGGGCTGCGGCGGCGGGCACTGCAGCCGTTCGGCTTCCAGATCGGCGCTCCAGAGGATCTTGAACGCTTCGCGGGCATGGGCCGGCGTGCCGGCATGGGATGCACAGGCGATCGCCAGGCTGCGGCTGTCGGCACCGGCCAGGTCGGCGGCACCGCTGCTCACATAGGCCTGGGCCTGGAAGGGCTTCAGCGCCGAGCGCATGAAGCTGAGCTGCTGGGGATCACCGGCGCGCATCAACACCCGCCCGCGCTTGTCGCAGACGACGGCGTGAACGCGGTGCACCGACTCGGTGATACCGGCGCGCAGCAGCCGCACCTCCAGGGGGGGCACGCCGGGACGCTGGGAGGAGCCGAAACTGGAGGACAGGGACATCGCAGAGGGTTCGGCGCCCCGGAAACGACCGGGGCCAGGATTCAAAGAGCCTGGCAGAGCCCGGCTCCACCCAGCAGCAGTGCAGCGGCCAGGAGCAGGCCCTGGCGGAGACGCTCCAGCACCGGACGCACTTCATGGCGGGCCACCAGCAGGTCCTGCTGGCGCCAGGAGAGGGGCTTCTCCCACACCTGGCCGTCGTACCAGCCGGATTCCTCGTATTCCACCCGCTCGGAGGTGAGGCGCCGGCTCACATAGCTCCAGCCCAGCCACTGGCGGATCAGCAGCAGCAGCGAGGGCAGCACTGCCGCCACCGCCGCCGCCAGCACCAACCGCAACGGCGCGTGGCGCAGGGGCCAGCTGCCGTAGGCGATCAGCAGACACAGCGGCAGTGCAAGCAGCCAGCTGATCGCCAGGGGCTTGAGCAACTGCCGTGAGCTCTGCACCGGCCAGGCGAAGAACCAGGAGGCGAGCAGCTGGCGGTATTCCTCCAGGGGCTGCTGTTCGACGGGCACCGGACAGGTCGAGAGGGGGGAGACCTGAGCCATGGAAGACGCCGGACGGTCAGAGGGAAACAGACTCCTCGGAGCCTAGGAAAGGCACCTGCTCGCCGTGTCCCCAGAAGGCTTCCAGGTCGTAGTAGCGCCGTTCGCTGGGGGTGAGCACATGCACGATCAGCTCGCCGTAATCGAGCAGCACCCAGCGCCCTTCGTTCTGGCCCTCCTTGCGCAGGGGCAGCCGGCCCGCATCAGTGAGCAGGCGGTCTTCGACCGAACGGGCGATGGCCCGCACCTGCACATCGGAGAGGCCCGAGCAGATCACGAACCAATCGGCCAGGGAGGACACCTCATCGACCCGGATCAGACGGATGTCCACGGCCTTGCGGTCGTCGCAGGCCTCGGCGGCAAGCCTGGTGAGGCGATCACTATCCATAGACGTTCTCGCTGGTGACGGACTGGCGGCTGCCTTGTTGCTGGGCCATCTCGGCACGAGCGGTGGCCGCACTCTTGCGCAGGGCCTCCAGGCGGTCTTCGTAGAAGGCGCGTTTCTTCTTCTTGCGGGTCTGCTCGACCAGTTCCTTCAAGGCGCCACCCAAACTCTTGTAGGCATTGGGCAGGGTGTAGCCGAAGCGGGTGGCCAGGGCAATGGCCCGCTCATCGGCGGCGATCGCATCCTGCAAACGTTTCTCTGAGTTGTTCTTGAGGTAGAGCCGGTAGCCGGCGAAGCCCGACAACCCCAGCGCCATCATCAGCAGCAGGCCGTCCTGCACCCATAGCTCGCCGATGGCGCCGCCAAGGCCGATGGCCAAGGCCGCCATCTCCCAGCCGTCGCGGGGCACCGCATCGTTCTGGATGCGGCCCACCTCATGCCAGAAGAGCAGGTTGCGGTGGTCGAGGGCCAGCTGATCCCAGGCTTCGAGATCCACCTGGATCTCCACCTCATCACGGCCGATCTCCTCGATCGTGACCAGGGGCGGGTCGGCGGAGGCGGCGGCTTCCACGAACACCCAGCTCTGCATCTCCGGAGGAAGCAGCCCCTTGAGGCGCTGGAGTTCGCTCATCGAACCGGCAATGGATAGGAAACCGCCACGTTAGCGAGGACACACGCCCCGGAGGCCAGCCAGCGGGCAGTGGGCGTGAGAGGCTGAGGCCGTTTGGCTTCGAACACCGCCCATGCCCCGCCGCACGGATCTGCGCCGCATCCTGCTGCTGGGCTCCGGACCGATCGTGATCGGCCAGGCCTGCGAATTCGATTACTCAGGCACCCAGGCCTGCAAGGCCCTACGGGCCGAGGGTTTCGAGGTGGTGCTGATCAATTCGAATCCGGCCTCGATCATGACCGATCCGGAAATGGCGGATCGCACCTATATCGAGCCGCTCACCCCTGAAGTGGTGGCGCGGGTGATCGCCATCGAGCGCCCGGATGCCCTGCTGCCCACCATGGGCGGTCAGACCGCTCTCAACCTGGCGGTGGCCCTGGCGGAAGACGGCACGCTCGAGCGCTACGGCGTCGAGCTGATCGGCGCCAACCTGGCCTCGATCAAGAAAGCGGAAGACCGCCTCCTGTTCAAACAGGCGATGGAACGGATCGGCGTGGCGGTGTGTCCATCCGGCATCGCCAGTTCGCTCGCCGAGGCCGAACGGGTGGGAGAGGAGGTGGGCGGGTATCCGCGCATCATCCGGCCCGCCTTCACCCTCGGCGGCTCCGGCGGCGGCATCGCCTACAACCCCGAGGAGTTCCGGGCCTTCTGCAAGAGCGGTCTGGAGGCCAGTCCCGTCTCCCAGATCCTGATCGAGCAGTCGCTGATCGGCTGGAAGGAGTTCGAGCTGGAGGTCATGCGCGACCTGGCCGACAACGTGGTGATCATCTGCAGCATCGAGAACCTCGATCCGATGGGGGTGCACACGGGCGACTCGATCACCGTGGCCCCTGCCCAAACCCTCACCGACCGCGAGTACCAGCGCCTGCGCGACCAGTCGATCGCGATCATCCGCGAGATCGGCGTGGAAACCGGCGGCAGCAACATCCAGTTCGCGATCAACCCCGCCAATGGCGAGGTGGTGGTGATTGAGATGAACCCGCGCGTGAGCCGCAGCTCGGCCCTCGCCTCCAAGGCCACCGGCTTTCCGATCGCCAAGATCGCCGCCCGGCTGGCGGTGGGCTACACCCTCGACGAAATCCTCAACGACATCACCGGAGCGACGCCGGCCTGCTTCGAGCCCACGATCGACTACGTGGTCACCAAGATTCCCCGCTTCGCCTTCGAGAAGTTCCGCGGCAGCCCGGCGGTGCTCACCACCTCGATGAAATCGGTGGGCGAAGCCATGGCGATCGGCCGCTGCTTCGAGGAATCGTTCCAGAAGGCCCTGCGCTCGCTGGAAACCGGCCACGCCGGCTGGGGCGGCGACCGACCCGATGCCGAGGTGGAGCCCAGCGACCTGGAACGCCAGCTGCGTACCCCCGCGCCTGAGCGGATCTTTGCGGTGCGTGCCGCCATGGTGGCCGGCCGCAGCGACACCGACATCCACGCGCTCAGTGCGATCGACCCCTGGTTCCTGGCCAAGCTGCGCGGCATCTTCAACGCCGAGCAGGCCCTGCTGCAGGGGCGTGCGCTCAACGACCTGACCAGCGACACATTGCTGGCGCTCAAACAGCTGGGCTTCTCCGATCGCCAGATCGCCTGGGCCACCGGCAGCGACGAACTCAGCGTGCGCCGCCATCGCCAGGCCCTGGGGATCAATGCCGTGTTCAAGACCGTGGACACCTGCGCGGCGGAATTCGCCTCCACCACGCCGTACCACTACGCCACCTACGAGCGGCCGCTGGAGCAGTTGAACGCGGACGGCAGCCTGGCGCCACTGCCGCCGCAGGACGAGGTGCAACCCGAAAGTCGCCGCAAGGTGATGATCCTGGGCGGTGGGCCGAACCGCATCGGGCAGGGCATCGAGTTCGACTACTGCTGCTGCCACGCCTCCTTCGCCCTGCAGGAGGAAGGCCTGGCCACGGTGATGGTCAACAGCAACCCGGAAACGGTCTCCACCGACTACGACACCTCCGACCGCCTCTACTTCGAGCCGCTCACGCTCGAAGACGTGCTGAACGTGATCGAGGCCGAGAAGCCCGCCGGGGTGATCGTGCAGTTCGGCGGCCAGACGCCCCTGAAGCTGGCGCTGCCACTGCTGCGCTGGCTGTCCACGCCGGAGGGCATGGCCATCGGCACCCGCCTCTGGGGCACGTCACCGGAATCGATCGACAGCGCCGAAGACCGCGAGCAGTTCGAGGCGATCCTGCGGCGGCTCGACATCCGCCAGCCGCGCAACGGCCTGGCCCGCAGCGAGACGGAGGCCCGTGCCGTCGCCGCCCGGGTGGGCTATCCCGTGGTGGTGCGGCCCAGCTACGTGCTCGGCGGCCGGGCGATGGAGGTGGTGTTCGACGAAGAAGAACTCAACCGCTACATGGTGGAGGCGGTGCAGGTGGAGCCCGACCATCCAGTGCTGATCGACCAGTACCTGGAAGACGCGATCGAGGTGGATGTTGATGCCCTGGCCGATCGCGAGGGCCGGGTGGTGATCGGCGGGCTGATGGAGCACATCGAGCCGGCCGGCATCCACTCCGGTGATTCGGCCTGCTGCCTGCCGGCAGTGTCGCTCTCGCCCGCCGCGCTGGCCACGATCCGCCAGTGGACCGAAGCGCTGGCCCTGGCTCTTGATGTGTGCGGCCTGATCAACCTGCAGTTCGCCGTGCAGCGGGAGCAGGTGTTCATCATCGAAGCCAACCCGCGTGCCTCCCGCACGGTGCCGTTCGTGGCCAAGGCCACCGGCGTGCCCCTGGCCAAGATCGCCAGCCGCCTGATGGCGGGGCGCACGCTGGCGGAGCTGGGCCTCACCGCCGAACCTCAGCCGCCGCTGCAGAACGTCAAGGAGGCGGTGCTGCCCTTCAAGCGCTTCCCCGGTGCGGACACCCTGCTGGGACCGGAGATGCGCTCCACGGGAGAGGTCATGGGCAGCGGCGCCGATTTCGGCATGGCCTACGCCAAGGCGGAACTGGCCGCCGGCGAAGCATTGCCCACCGCAGGCATGGTGTTCCTCTCCACCCACGACCGCGACAAGGCGGCGCTGGTGCCGGTGGCCCGCAACCTGGCCGCGCTGGGCTTCCGGCTGATCGCCACCACCGGCACAGCCTCGCTGCTGCGCGCCCACGGCCTGGAGGTGGAGGCCATCCTCAAGGTGCATGAAGGCCGCCCGAACGTGGAGGACGCCATCCGCTCGGACCGCATCCAGCTGATCATCAACACCCCGATCGGCCGGCAGGCCGCCCACGACGACAAGTACCTGCGCCGCGCCGCCCTCGACTACGCGGTGCCCACGGTCACCACCCTGGCGGGAGCGCGCGCGGCGGTGGAGGCGATCACCACCCTGCAGAGCCAGGAGCTCACCGTGGCCGCCCTGCAGGACATCCACACCCCGGCCGGCCGCTGATCGCTACGGTGAAGGGCCCCTGCCCGAAACCATTGACCACCACCGCTCCCCCCAGCTCCGTCGTGGCTCCCGGCACCGACATCACCGACCTGTTCCGCGCCGCCTACGAGAACCGCTACACCTGGGAACCCGGCTTCGCCGGTTACCAGGGCCGCTGCGTGTGGGAGCAGGGCGACCGTCGGGTGGAAGGCCGCTTCGTGGTGGGCGCTGACCTCAAGGCCAGCGTGGAGGGGATCGACGACGCCGAAATCAACAAGGCCGTGGCCTCCCAGCTCTGGGAGGTGTGCATCCACCGGGTGCGCCGCACCTTCGAGCAAACCCACAGCGCCAACACCTTCACCGCCGGCGACACCGATGCGGTGGGCCTGGAGGTGATCGTGGGCGGCAAGGGCAGCGGCGACCGCTACCGCATCAAGGACAACGTGGTGACGATGGTGCACCGCCACATCCACGGCACGGTGGTGACGATCTTCACGCTGGAAACCACCGACACGGGCGCCGGCTACCTGAGCCGCCGCTACAGCAGCGCCTACAGCGACCCTGCCACCGGCGTCGCCCGTGGTGGCACCAGCCACTTCACCGACACCTTCGTGCCCCTGGCCGGCATCGGCCCCTGGGTGCTGAGCGAGCGCGTGATCGCCAGCGACGCAGGGAGCGGCGCCTCAGCAGCAGAGGGTGAGGCGGGCGAGCAACGCTTCCGCTTTGAAGACCTGCAGCCGGTCTGATACCAGCCGTTCTGATCGCAGCCGCAAACCCCGGCCCGTCTGCAGCCACGGGCCGGGGGGCGACGCTCGGGGTTAGGGACTCCAGGTACTGGAGCCCACTGCGCTCAAAAGGGCTCCGGCAGGGGCGGGACGGTTTTGAGGCGCTCGTTGAGCTGATGGGCCATCGACTGGCGCCCCACCGCCAGCACCTTCAGGGTGTCTTCGTGCAGGCGGAGCTGGTTGTCGGCCACCTGCATGCCGCGCACCAGTTCCTTGAGGTCGTCGGGCAGCGTGTTCAGGTCGTAGCGCTTGCCCTCGAAGGTGAGCACGGGTGGGTTGGAAGCGGCGTCTGTCAAAGCCAGCACAAAGTGGATCGCTCATTTTAGGCCGGCTGGCGCCGCCGTTTGAAGAAGAACATCAGCAGGGGCCCCACCTGCGAGGCTTCCACCATCTCCCACCCTTCCGCGCCCAGCAAATTGAGGAAGAACTGCAGCTGCCCAGCCGGATGGCGCGGCGGCGGCGGGGCGCCGTAGAACTCCGGAAACTCGCTGGCGATGAATTCGGGGCTCAAGGCACCTCGCAGCCGCTCACTGGCGGCTTCCGCGCTGGGGGGTTCGGGAGGGGTGCCACTCTCCAGGTTGATGTGGATGACCCGGTATTCCCACAGAGGCAGATCGGTCATGGCCGGCGGTGCGAAGGGGGAGCGAGCGGCGTGGGGAGAAGAGCCGGGTGGGAGCCAGACCAGCAGAAAGCGGGAAGGGAGGCCAGCCAAGCGGCAGGCCGGGCTTGAGCCCGGCGATCCGGGACCTGCTCAGTCCGCCACGCGGATCAGCTGACGCTGGCACAGCTCGCGGTAACGCCCGCCCCGGGCCATCAACTGATCATGGCTGCCCGACTCGACGATGCTGCCGGACTCGAGCACCAGGATCTGATCGGCCTCCTGCACTGTTGCCAGGCGGTGGGCGATCACCAGCACGGTGCGGCCGGCCATCGCCTGGCGCAGGCCCTGCTGCACCGCCTCCTCTGCCTCCGCATCCAGGGCACTGGTGGCTTCATCGAGAAGCAACACCGCCGGATCGCCAAGCACCGCCCGGGCGATGGCCAGGCGCTGCAGCTGACCACCGGAGAAATTGCTGCCCCGCTCCTCGATACGGGCGTCGTAGCCGCCCGGCAGAGCTTCGATGAAACCGGCCGCGTTGGCCAGTGCGGCAGCCTGATGCACCTGTGCATCGGAGGCGACACGTCCGAAGCGGATCGCCTCGGCCACCGTGCCGGAGAACACGCTGCTCTGCTGGGGCACCAGGGCCACGGCACGGCGCAGGTCGCCGGAGCGCAGCCGGGCCAGATCCTGGCCGTCCAGCAGCACCCTGCCCCGCTGGGCGGTGTTGAAGCGCAGCAGTAATGAAAAGAGCGTGCTCTTGCCCGCGCCGGACGGTCCCACCAGCGCCACCAGCTGCCCGGGCTCAGCACAAAGCTCAAGGCCCTGGAGCACAGGGCGCTCGGGGTCGTAGCCGAACCAGACGCCCTCCAGACGCACCTCCCCACGCACGGGGCCCAGGGGCAGGGCGCTTGCATCGTCGGGAGGTTCAATCGGCTCCTGCTCGATCGCCCGCAGCCGCTTGAGCGAGGCCTGGCCCTGCTGGAGTTCGTTGTAGTTGGTCGTGAGGTGGGAGATCGGATCGATCAGCATCAGCAGGGCTGCCACATAGCTGCTGAAACCCTGGCTGGTGAGGCCGCCCGCCTGAATCCGCGAAGCGCCGATCAGCAGCACCGAAAGGATCCCGGCCGCTTCGATGAAGCCCACCACCGGATGCTGGAGCGCCAGCAGTCGCATGGTGCGGTAGCGGGCGCGGCGGTGCAGGTCGATCTCCTGCTCGAAGCGCTGCTGCAACCAGGTCTCGGCGGCGAAGGCGCGCACCAGCGGCAGGCCTCCGATCGCTTCTCCCAGCAGGCCGGCCAGTTCGCTCACCTGCTTCTGGCTGCGTTCGGCCGCCCCCATCACCTTGGCTCCGAAGGCGCTCACGAGCACGGCCACCAGCGGCGCCAGCAACAGGGTGGCGAGCGACAACTTCCAATCGAGGAAGACCATGTAGCCGAACACCACGATCAGCTGCAGCAGGCTGGGGGTGGTGTCCTGAATCGTCTTGTAGATCACCTCCGCCACCCGGTCGGCGTCTTCGGTGAGGCGGTAGGTGAGATCGCCGGCGGAGAGCTTCTCCAGGGAGGCGAATTCCAGGCGCTGCAGGCGCGCGAACAGCTGGCTGCGCAGCGCCTGGCCTACCTGCAGGGCCGGAGAGGCCAGCAGGGTGTCCTGGCCGAACTGGGCCAGCTTCTGCACCAGAAACACCAGCAGGGCCAGGCCGATCGCCCGCAGCACCGCCGGGAAATCACCGGCGCCGATAGAGGGGATCAGCTGACCGGCCAGCCAGGCGAGCAGGGGCCAGCAGGCCACGAAGATCACCATGCAGACCCCGCCGGCGATCAGATTGCGGCGATGGGGCCCGAGCAGCGGCAGCAGCCCGCGAAAACCGGCCGGTGGGGGTGCGAGCATCGGCGAACCTTATCAGCGCCCTTTCGGCGCCTCCCTGGGTGCGGCTTGACCAGTTCCTCAAATGGCAGGGCGTGATGGCCACAGGTGGCGAGGCCAAGCTGCGGGTGCAGAACGGTGAGGTGCGCGTGAACGGCGCTATCGAGCTGCGCCGCGGCCGCCAGCTGGTGGCGGGCGACCGGGTGGAGTGGCAGGGCATTGCGTTGGAGGTACCCCCCTCGGCCTAGGTTGTTGGGCACCTCAGCGAGAGAAGGCGGTGCGCAAGGCGGTGATTGCAGGCAACTGGAAAATGCACATGACCTGCGCAGAGGCGCGGGCCTACGCCGGAAGCTTCGTGCCATTGATGGCCGATCTTCCTGAGGATCGGGTGGTGGTGCTGGCGCCGCCCTTCACCGCCATCGCCGCGCTGAGCGAAGCCCTGGCAGGGAGCGACATCAAGCTCTCCAGCCAGAACGTCCATTGGGACAACGGCGGCGCCTACACAGGCTCCATCTCGGCAGACATGCTCAAGGAGCACGGGGTTTCGTACGCGATCGTGGGCCACAGCGAGCCCCGCAAGTACCACTCCGAGAGCGATGAGCAGATCAATCGCCGCGCCCTCAGCGCCCAGGCGGCCGACCTGATTCCGATCGTGTGTGTGGGTGAAACCGACAGCCAGCGCAGCGCTCGCGAGACCGAGCGGGTGATCCGCCGCCAGGTGGAGCAGAGCCTGGAGGATCTTGATCCCAGCCGAATGGTCGTGGCCTATGAGCCGATCTGGGCAATCGGCACCGGCAAGACCTGCGACGCCGCTGAGGCCAACCGTATTTGTGGCCTGATCCGCAGCTGGGTGGGTTATCCGGATGTGGTGATTCAGTACGGCGGCTCGGTGAAAGCCGACAACATCGACCAACTGATGGCTCAGAGCGACATTGACGGTGTGCTGGTGGGGGGCGCTTCGCTCGACCCGATCAGCTTTGCCCGCATCGCCCAGTACCGCGTGCCGGTCACCATCTGAGCCCTGGCCTGGAGCATCGGAGCGGGCCGATCCGGATGGATGCGCCGCACTCGGCCAGATCGAGTTGCGGCGACAGTTGCCGGCGGAACAGCCATAGAAGTGCAAGCCATCGCGGCCCAGGCCTCGGATGTTCAAGCCATGGCTCAGCAAGCCACGGCTGGTTATGGGAATCCGCTCGCCATCGTGCAGGCTTGAATTCCGGGAGCGGCAACGCGCAATCTGGCGCTGATCAGCTGGACATAAGAATCAGGTGCTGGGAGCGGGGGAGCCGCTGGTGCCCAACGAGCCGTTGTTTGGCAGGTCGCCGTATTCACGTTTCAGCAGCACGTAGAGGTAATCGGGCGACTTATAGCGGGAGGGGTAGCAGTGAAAGATGGTTTCGAGGCGATCCCAGCAGACGGTTCGTTGGATCTTGACGAGGGATTTTCCCTCTCTTACCAGGATGCGGAGGGCCTTGCAATAGAGATGATAATTCGCTTCGAGTTCGCCAACGGTGAGATTGGCCGCGCGCGCTTCGGTCATGTGGTGAACTCCTGGGGATTCACGCCAACTGGCGTGGATGAGAAAAAAGACTTACCGCCTGCCATCCGTAGCGTTGTGGCTGGATGGCCTCTCCACTAACCGCTCTCAACCACGTGGCCATCCCTCATGAAAAACTCAGGCGGGGAACACTCCTTGCGGAGGCCATACCACAAGGGCCGTAGGGGCATTGTCCTCAGCGGCATTGTGCTCCGCAGGCCACTGTGTTCATTCAACCCTGCCATGGGCCCGGGGCATGTTTGTGGCGGACATGGAGGGAAAGAAACGCCAACATCAATGCAATGGCTGAAGCGAACGTTCTGCTCCCTGCACGACCCTACGGCGACCCACGCACCACTGCGGTCGCCAGGGAGGCCCGACATCAAGCTTCATGCTCTACATCACGACATATGAAGCAGGCCAGCAGAAATACTCATGCAAACCCACGACCCACAACGGTGGAACCCACAACCCACAGACATGGAGCTCATGACTCCGGCAGCAACCGCGCAGGCTCGCTACACAGAATTCACATGGAAACAGCGGCCTTTCCTACAACCAGTGGCATGAATGACAACGCGATGAGCACTCTTTCCTTCCCCTTGCATCCGGATGAATGGCGGCGCATCCGTGAGGCTCTCCGCTACCAGGCCCGCGACCTGCACCATCGCTCCTACGCGGTGGATGCCGTGCGTCGGGAGTTGCTGTGGGAGGAGATGGATCGCTGCCTGCAGCTCGCCGATCGGATCGAGGTCTTGCTGGCGGAGCCGGAACCATGAGCCCGCCTGAGCCGCCGCAGGGTGCCCTTGCCTGGGACCATCGCTACCGGGAGGGAACCGATGCCTGGGAGCTGGGTCAGCCGGCGCCACCGCTGCAGGCGTTTCTTCAGCACCACGCGCTGGCTCCAGAAGCTCCGGGGAGGGTGCTGGTGCCGGGCTGTGGGCGCGGCCACGAGGCGGCCCTGCTCGCTGCCTCCGGCTTTGCCGCGGTTGGCCTCGATTTCAGCGCAGCGGCGCTGGCAGAGGCCGAGCGGCTGCACGGCAGCAGCACCGCGCTGCAATGGCTGCAGGCCGACCTGTTCGATCCTCCGGCGCTTGCCGCTGCAGGGCTCACGGCCGGCAGCCTTGAAGGGGTGCTGGAGCACACCTGCTTCTGCGCCATTGATCCTTCACAGCGGAGCACCTACCTCACCACGGTGCGGGAGTTGCTGGCTCCCGGCGGCTGGCTGCTGGGTCTGTTCTGGTGTCACCCGCGCCCGGGCGGGCCGCCCTACGGCGCCGAGGCCAGCGCCCTGGCTCGGCAGGTTGAGCAGGCAGGCTTCACCAAGGCCTGCTGGGAAGCGGCTGTGGGCTCCGCCAGTGGCCGCAACGGGCAACCACGCGATCATGAGTGGCTGGGCTTGTGGCGGCGGTGAACACGGCAATGGCAACGTCCGCGGCTCCGGCCCTGGCCTGGGGAACGCGCACCTATGTGATGGGGGTGCTCAACCTCACCCCCGATTCCTTCAGCGACGGGGGGCGCTATCCCACGCCGGAGGCGGCGCTGCGCCAGGCCCAGCGCATGGTGGTGGCGGGCGCCGATCTGCTTGACCTGGGCGGTCAGAGCACACGCCCCGGCGCCGCCGAGATCAGCGCCAGCGAAGAAATGGCCCGGGTGCTGCCGGTGCTCGCGCTGATCCGTGCCGCCTTTCCGGACGGCAGAGGGCCGTTGCTGTCGGTCGACACCTTTCGCGCTGCGGTGGCCGAGGCGGCCCTGGCCGCCGGTGCCCACTGGATCAACGACGTCAGCGGTGGGCGGCGCGAGCCGGAGCTGTTACAGGTGGTGGCGGCAGCCGGCTGCCCCTACGTGCTGATGCACAGCCGCGGCGACAGCCGCACCATGGACCAGCTCGCCACCTACAAGGCTGTGACGGCAGAGGTGGGCGAGGAGCTGCTGCGGGCCACGGAGCGGGCCGTGGCCGCCGGAGTGAACACCGCGCAGGTGATCTGGGATCCGGGCCTGGGCTTCGCCAAGACCACCGAACACAACCTCACCCTGGTGCGTGAGTTGAGCCAGTTGCGTGCCGCAGGCTTCCCCCTGCTGGTGGGCCCTTCACGCAAACGCTTCATCGGCGCTGTCCTGGAGGAGCCACGGCCGCGGGCACGCCTGTGGGGAACGGCGGCGGTGAGCGCCTTGGCCATCAGCCAGGGAGCCGATGTGCTGCGTGTGCATGATGTGGGCCCGATCGCCCAGACGGCCCGCATGGTGGACGCCGTCATGAGGTCGCAGGGGCTCAGTCTTGAGGGGTGAGGAAGCGGCCGGAGAGGCGCACCGCCAACACCACCGCCGCGATCCCGTACGAGGTGAACGTGATCGCCTGAGCAACCGTGCCGGCGGCGTACGCGCCGCGCTCCAGCAGCACGAAATCGGCCAGGGAAGACGCCGTGCCCCAGAGCAGCACCCAGACGCTCACGTAAGACACACCTTTGAGGGCTGGAGACATAAAAGAGGACCGCGATGGGTTGACCTTAAGCGGTGGTGACCCCTTCAATGCGATCTTCGATCTCCTGGTAGATCTCCTGCAGTTGGGCGATGTTTTCATCGCTGGTCTCCCAGTAGCCGCGGCCGTTGACTTCCAGCAGCGTGCCCACGATGCGGCGGAAGCTGTGGGGGTTGAGCTCCATCAGCCGCTTGCGCATCTCCTCATCGTTGATGAAGGTGTCATTGGCCTCCTCGTACACGAAGTTGTCGACAGCGCCGCTGGTGGCACTCCAGCCCAGGGTGAAGTTGAGCCGCTTGGCCACCTCACGCACACCCTCGTAGCCGGAGTTGAGCATGCCCTCATACCACTTGGGGTTGAGCAGCTTGGTCCGTGAATCGAGGCGGATGGTTTCGCTCAGGGAGCGCACCTGGGCGTTGGCGGTGGTGGTATCGGCGATGTAGCTGGTGGGGGCCTTGCCGTCGTCGCGCAGGCCGGCGATCAGCTTGGTGGGGTCGGAGTCGAAGTAGTGGCTCACGTCGGTGAGCGAGATCTCCGCCGAATCCAGGTTCTGGAAGGTTACGTCGGCGGTTTTCATCGCCGACTCGAACACCTCCCGGTTCTGGTTCATCTCCCCGGGGTTGTCGGCATTGAAAGCGAAGGTTTTGCGCGAGAGGTACATCTCCTGCAGCTCGCCCTCCTCCTCCCAGGTGCTGTTCTCCACCGCCAGGTTCACGTTGGAGCTGTAGCTGCCGCTGGCATTGGAAAACACCCGGGTGGCCGCCTCGCGCAGGCTGATGCCCTGGGCCGCAGCCTGCTCCTTGCTGTGCTTGCGCACAAAGTTCATCTCCATGGGCTCATCGGCCTCGGCGGCCATCTTCACGCCCTGATCGATCAGCCCCATCTGATTGATGAAGAGATCGCGAAACACCCCGGAGCAGTTCACCACCACATCGATGCGGGGGCGCCCCAGCTCCTCCAGCGAGATCAGCTCCAGCTTGTTCACGCGGCCGAGGGAATCGGGCACGGGGCGCACACCGATGAACCAGAGGATCTGCGCCAGCGATTCGCCGTAGGTCTTGATGTTGTCGGTGCCCCAGAGCACGCAGGCGATCGTCTCCGGCCAGGTTCCCTGTTCGGCTCGCTGGCGTTCGATCAGCCGGTCGACCACCACCTTGGCTGCCGCGATCGCGGCGCGGGTGGGAATCGCCTGGGGATCAAGGGCGTGGATGTTCTTGCCACTGGGCAGCACGCCGGGATTGCGGATCGGATCACCGCCGGGGCCTGGGATCACATATTCGCCATCAAGAGCCCGAAGCAGGCTCTCCATTTCCATGTCGGCGCAGATCTGCTCGAGGCAGAAGCGCAGATAGCCGAACAGGTTGTCGAGCTCGGCGGCATCCACCCCGGGAAAACCCGCCGCCCGGCAGGCGCTCAGCCAGGGGCTGGGCAGCCGCACTCCGAAACGCTCCAGCAGATCGAAGAACCAGCCGAAGTTGCCGCGCAGGTTGACGCGGCCATCGCTGCCGGTGACGGAACGCACCATCGAGGCCACCGCCTTGCGGCACGCCTCGGTGATCGTCTGGTTGAGCTCCACATCCGCCAGCACACCGGCGTCATTGCCTTTGTAGACATCGGTGATCGTGCGGCCGAGGCTTTCGGCCAGCAGGGCCGGCAGGCTGCGGTAGCCCTCCTCTTCCCGCTCAAGGGCGGCGATGTTCACCAGGGTGGCGATCGCCTCCTCGGCGGTGGGGGGCTTGCCGATCGTGTGCAGGCCACAGGGCAGCAGCCGGCTCTCGATCTCCATCAGCTGGCGGTACACCGCCCCCACCACGGCGTCACGGCCATCGAGATCGAGCGCGCTGGCTTCCCCCTCCGGCAGGGTCACGTCCTTGTCGAGGTTGCACTGACGCGCCGTTTCCACGATCGCGTTGACGATCTGCACACCCCTGGAGCTCTCACGCAGCTGCTGGTAGGAACCCACCAGCTCGCCCAGCTCCTTGAGCCCCTTGTAGAGGCCGGCGTTTTCAGCTGGAGGGGTGAGGTAGCTGATCGTGGCGGCGTAGCCGCGCCGCTTGGCGATCGTGGCCTCCGAAGGGTTGTTGGCCGCGTAGTAGTAGAGGTTGGGCAGGGCACCGATCAACGAATCGGGGTAGCAGGTTTCGCTCATGCCCATCTGCTTGCCGGGCATGAACTCCAGCGAGCCGTGGGTGCCGAAGTGCAGCACCGCATCGGCGCCCCACACCTTCTCCAGGTAGGTGTAGTAGGCGGCAAAACCGTGATGGGGGCTGGCGCTGCGGGAATAGAGCAGCCGCATCGGATCGCCCTCGTAGCCGAAGGTGGGCTGCACCCCCACGAACACGTTGCCGAAGTGGCGGCCGTAGATCAGCAGGTTGGTGCCATCGGAGTTGAGGTTGCCGGGCGGCTTGCCCCAGTTCTCCTCGAGCCGCTCGGAATAGGGAGTGAGGCGCTCGTACTCCTCCACGCTCATGCGGTGGGCGATCGCCAGCTCCGGAGCACCCTGCAGCGCTTCGGGGTCATTGATCACCGCTTCCATCAGCGCCTTGGCATCCCGCGGCAGGTTCTGCACGTCGTAGCCCTTGCGCTTCATCTCCTCCAGCACCCGGTGAATCGAGCCGAACACGTCGAGGTAGGCGGCGGTGCCCACATTTCCCTTGTCGGGCGGGAAGCTGAACACCGTGATCGCCAGCTTCTTGTCGATGCGCGGCTTGGTGCGCAGCGAAGCCCAGCGGATCACCCGTTCGGCGATCGCCTCCACCCGATCCTGCAGGGTGTGGGCCTTGCCAGTGGCGTCGTCGCGGCCGCTGAGCACGATCGGCTCGATCGCGCCATCCAGTTCAGGGATGGCGATCTGCAGGGCCACCTGGACCGGGTGCAGGCCCAGGTCACTTTCTTCCCACTCCTGGGTGGTCTGGAACACCAGGGGCAGGGCCACCATGTAGGGCCGGTTGAGCTTGGAGAGCGCCTCAATGGCGCGGGGATGGTCCTGGCGGGCCGGGCCGCCGATCAGGGCGAAGCCGGTGAGGCTCACCACCCCATCCACGATCGGCTGCTCGGGATTGAGCGGGTCGTAGAAGAAGGCCTTCACCGGTTTGGAGAAGTCGAGACCACCGCAGAACACCGGGATCACGGTGGCGCCGCGGTATTCGAGCTCCTGAATCACCGCCACGTAGTGGGCGTCGTCGCCGGTGACGATATGGCTGCGCTGCAGCACCAGGCCGATCACCGGGCCACTGCGGGCCTTGTCGCTCAGATCCTGCCGGCTGGCCTGCCAGTTGAGGTATTCCTTGAGGTCTTCGAACATCCCCGGCGCCATCGGGTGCCAGATGCCGAGGTCGGGGAACACCACCGGTTCGGCCACCTCCAGCAACGGGCGGTCGCTCTCACCGCGGGGAAAGGCGTACTTGTCGGCCAGCATCAACAGGAAGTTGCGCAGGTTGTCCGGCGTGCCGCCCAGCCAGTACTGAAAACTCAGCATGAAGGAGCGGGCATCCTGCGCCTTCTCCACCGGCAGGTACTTGAGCACCGTCGGCAGGGTGTTGAGCAGCTTCAACATCGCGTCCTGGAAGCCGGCCCCATTGGCCTCCTTCCGCTTCTTCATGAAGCTGGCGATGGCGCTCTTGCTCTGGCCCAGCTGCGCCATCGAGAAGGTGCCCAGCTTGTTGAGGCGCATCACCTCGGGCATCGAGGGGAACACCACCACGGCTTTGAGCCGGTCGCGGTGGGGGGCCACGGCCTCCACCACCTTCTGGGCCAGGTCCTCGATGAAGATCAGCGAGGCGATGAACACGTCGGCTGCCGCCACATCGGCGCAGAAGGCGGCGTAGTTCTCCGGATCACGCAGCTCCTCGATCAGGTAGCCGCACAGCTCCACCGCCAGGGCCGGGTTGTGTTCGTTGAGGCTGGTGGCGGCCGTGGTGAGGGCGTTCTGGTACTGGGGTTCGAGCACCACATACACCGCCTTCATCACCGGGCGGCCGTCCGAGCCCGCAGGGGCGGCGCATCCGGCCGGGCTGACCCGACGGCTGGCGGAGCGGACCTGCGTGAACATGGGCGTGCAGATTGAGCAATGTGAAGGAGCCTACGGAAAGCGGCGGCGGCAGGTGGGGTTTCCGGCCAAGGCGTAACAGGCCCGTACCCAGCCGGCCTGCCCCGCGACGGCCATAGGCTCGCCCCAGCGAAGAGCCTGTCTGCGCCCATGACCGCCACCCCACCACCGGCGCCTGCGATGCCGCCCGCCACTTCGGCGGAGCCGATCCCCGTGGTGGTGGCCGGCGCCCTCGGCCGCATGGGCGCGGAGGTGATCAGGGCCGTGCTGGCCGCCCCCGATTGCGCCTTGGTGGGAGCCATCGACACCACCCCCGGGGCCGAGGGCGACGACGTGGGCGAGCGGCTGGGCCTGGGGCCGCTGGAGCTGGCGGTCACGGCCGATCTGGAAGGTTGCCTCTGCCAGGCCAGCCAGGCGGCCCGCCACCAGAGCGCCGGCGCCGTGCTGGTGGACTTCACCCATCCGAAGGTGGTGTACGAGCACACCCGCGCCGCCATCGCCTACGGGGTGCACCCGGTGATCGGCACTACAGGCCTCTCCCCCACGCAGCTGGAGGATCTGGCCAGTTTTGCCGCCAAGGCGGGCGTCGGCGGTGCCGTGATCCCCAACTTCTCGGTGGGCATGGTGCTGCTGCAGCAGGCCGCCGCGGCCGCCGCCCGCTTCTACGACTTCGCCGAACTCACCGAACTGCACCACAACCGCAAGGCCGATGCCCCCAGCGGCACCTGCATCAAGACCGCCGAGCTGATCGAGGAGCTGGGGAAATCCTTCAATGCCGCCCAGGTGGAGGAGACCGAAACCCTGGCGGGCTGCCGCGGCGGCCGGCGCGAGAGCGGCCTGCGGCTCCATTCGGTGCGCCTGCCCGGTCTGGTGGCCCACCAGGAGGTGATGTTCGGCGCGGCGGGCGAAACCTATACCCTTCGCCACGACACGATCGACCGCTCCGCCTACATGCCCGGCGTGCTGCTCACCGTGCGCCGGGTGCGGCAGCTGCAGGGGCTCGTCTACGGCCTCGAACGTCTGCTCTGAGGCCATGCTGGTTCCCGTCAAGCCCGCTGAGCTCCAGAAACTGATCCCGGCGGTGGCCAGCGGTCCGCAGTTCAACGCCTGCAGCGGCAACCCCCGCAAGATCCTGCAGCGGGTGCTGATCGCCGTGATCGGTGGGGTGATCTCGCTGCTGATCGCCCAGAGCCAGTTCTCCTACCGCTTCGGGCCGGTGTGGCTGGTGGCGGGCTTCGTGTTCCTGCTTTATGTGCTCTGGGGCCCGATCCTGGAGGCGGGGCGCAAGAACAGCGTGCTGCGCCGCTACCCGGCAGGGGCGATCTTCGAAGGGGTGGTGGCCGATCTGTTCACCCGCGAGCTGGTGGAGGAACGGAAGGAGCAGGCCGATGCCCGCGGAAGGCTGGAGCTGGTGGAGAACCGTCGCACCTGGCTGTGCCTGGAGCTGGAAGACGACGACGGTTACCTGGGCCAGATCCGCTTCCCGATGGAAAAGAAGCACAAGGTGATCCGCCGGGGCATGGTGATCCGTTGCCTGGCCCTGAGCGAGCGGCCCGATTTCGTGCGCATCGGCGCCCTCACCGACGCCTGGTTGCCGCAGCTGAAGCTCTGGGTCGGCGAGTACCCCTATCTGCTGCGCCCAGCCTTCGAGGAGCTCTGCCTGCGGCGCCTGCGCTGAAGCCCACCGCCAGCCAGCGCCGTGGCCGCGCAGACACCGGGTCGCCTCCACCGGGGTGCTTGGACTGGGGAGGGCATGCGCCTGAGCATTCGCGACATCCGTTTACGTTGCGCAATATTCTGTTACATTGATCCCATCACCACCGAGGAGCCCCATGGCCCAGGCCACCACCACCGCCCCCGTCTCCGCCACTGAGCGCGCCACCATTCGCGGCGCCACCGTCACCACCGAAGACGGCGGCCGCCTCAATGCCTTCGCCACCGAGCCCCGCATGGAAGTGGTGAGCGCCGAGAGCGGCTGGGGCTTCCATGAGCGCGCCGAGAAGCTCAACGGCCGTATGGCCATGCTCGGCTTCATCGCCCTGCTCGCCACTGAGTTCGCCCTCGGCGGTGAGGCCTTCACCCGCGGCCTGCTCGGCATCGGCTGATCGCCCGCCCCCACGGGCCGGTGGGGATCACCGGCCACGCCCCCTCAACCAGCCGCAGCAGAATTCTGCTGCGGCTTTTTTCATGGGCGATTCCCTGGACCGGCATTCCGACCATCTGACCAGCGAGCTGCAGGCCCGGGTCCGCGGCGCCGGTCCCACCGGCGCCCTGGCCGCCCTGGCCCTGGCCGAGGCCGGCTGGCTGGTGGAGCTGGAGGATCCGCTCACCGCCAGCCAGCTGCTGGCCCTCAACCGCGCCTACGCGCTCACCCATTCCAGCCGCCGACTGCTGGAGCGCCTGCAGCTGTGGGAGGAGCTCGCTCCGGCGCTGGCGCCGTTCCGAGCCCTGGAACTCCACGACCTCGAGCTGGGCCTACAGGTGCCCTTCACCGCCCGCGATCTCGGCCGCCGGGCAGCGTCACCCTCCACCGCCCCGGCGTCCACAGGTTCAGCCTCCAGCGGCGACGACGCCGTGGGCTGGGTGGTGCGCCACACGCCCCTGATGGAGCTGCTGCTGAGGCGGCTGGAGGGTGATGGGCGCGTGCAGCTGGCGCTCGGCAGCCCCGGCAGCCAGACACCGGTGGATCTGCTGGTGGCGGCCGAGGGCGCCGCCTCCTCCACCCGTCAGAGCCTGGGTCTGGCCCACTGGCGCCTTCCTTACAGCCAGTCGTGTCTGAGCGTGCAGGTGCGCCTGCGCGGCTCCGCCAGCGATCAGGCCTGGGAGCTGTTCCGCGCCGAGGGCCCCTTCGCCGTGCTGCCCCTGGGCGGCGATCGCTTTCAGCTGGTGTGGAGCGGCCCGGCCCAGCGCATGCGGCGGCTGGAGAGCCTCGACCCCGTGGCCTTTCTCGACCGGCTGGCCGGCACCCTGCCCGATGGCCTGCAGGCCGACGCTCTCCTGGACGCGCCGCGGGCATTCCCCGCCGCTCTGGAGCTGAGCGGGGGCTTTCACCGGGGCAACACCGTGCTGGTGGGCGAGACCATGCACCGCTGCCACCCGGTGGGGGGGCAGGGCCTCAACCTCTGCTGGCGAGATGTGGCCGTGCTGCACAAACTGGCGGCCCGCACCGCCCGGGGCAGGCTGCGCCTCAGCCGGCTGCCGGCGGCCTACGGCCGTCGCCGTTGGCCCGATGTGCTGCTCACCCTGCTGGCCACCGACGCCCTGGTGCGGCTGTTCTCGAACCGGCAGTGGCCACAGCGCAGCGTGCGCCAGCTCGGCCTGGGTCTGCTGGGCCGGCTGCCGCTGCTGCGGCGCCTCAGTCTCCGGACCATGACCCTCGGTCCTTGCCAGCTACTGGCGCGCTGGTCAGAGTGATGGCGAACTCCAGCCGGTGCTTCCCTTCCGGGCCATGGTGAAGAGCACCTCCCCCCAACCGGTGCCATCGTCCGCGCTGGTGCGTTACCTGCGCCGGGAGCTGGGTCTGAGCGAAAACGCCCTGGCCCTGGGTGTCAAGCAGGCCCAGCTGGAGCAGGCGCCGCTGCCGGTGATTCTCTGGCGGTTCGGGCTGATCAGCCTGGAGCAGCTCGATCAGGTGCTCGGCTGGCAGGACAGCCAGGATTAAGGACGGTTCAGACCTGCCGCCGTCCCTCAGCTGTAAATGATCAGCGACTCCACCGGATGTCCACCGGGCAGCCGCCGGCGGCCCTCCAGGCCGGCCAGCTCGGCCACGAACCCGAAGCCGCAGAGCGCCCCACCGGCCTCCTCCACCAACTGAGCGCAGGCGGCGGCGGTGCCACCGGTGGCGAGCAGGTCATCGACGATCAGCACACGAGCGCCATCGGCGAGGGCATCGTGCTGGATCTCCAGGCGATCGGTGCCGTACTCCAGCGCATAATCCACGCCACGCACCTGCCCGGGCAATTTGCCGGGTTTGCGCACCGGCACGAAGCCCAGCTCCACCACGGTGGCCAGGGCAGTGCCCACGATGAAGCCGCGGGATTCGATCCCCACGATCAGTTCGGGCTGCAACCGCTCGCACACCTCTCTCAGCTGGCGCATCACCTCCTGCCAGCCGAGCGGATCACGCATCAACGGGGTGAGATCCCGGAACAGGATGCCGGGCTTGGGGAAGTCAGGAATGTCTCGCACCAGCTGGCGCAGATCGGGCGGCTGTGCCCTTTCGAGCGAAGGAGATAGGGCGGCCATGGCGGGGGCGGATGACGGATCGGCTCAGGCGCTGGCATCATCGCAGCCATGGCCGATGCAACCCTGACTGAATCCCGATCCCCCAGCCGGCTCAACCGGCGCGGACTGGAACGGCTGGATCTGATGCTGTTGAGCGTGGAAGCCCTCGATCTCAACGGGGGGGAAGCGATGGTGTTCATGGCCCGCCAGCTGGGCTTCGGCGACCTCTTCCCCAACCGGGTGGAGCTGTGGAAACGGCGTTGCTACAACCCACTGCGCCTGGCCTGCCGCCGGGGCGAACTGAGCGAAACCGAAACCGACGCGCTGATCTCGGTGCTGTGCGCCCTCGCCGAGCGCATCTATCCCATGCTCCGCCAGCTGCTGTCATCGTCTGAGCCGGATGTGGTGAGCGTCCAGCGCTGGGAATTGTTCCGCCAGCGCCTCGAGGAGCTGGTGCGGGAACGGCTGAACCCCCGCCGCGGGGGGGTTCAGAAGCTCCTTGACCCCGCGGAGGGTGCCCGTCGCCGTCTTCAGCTCGTGCAGAGTCTGGCCCTCGGCGCCGGCGCGGGGGGATTTGACCGTCTCAAGGCCAGCCTTATGGATGCCGCGGCATGAAACAGAGTTATCGCTACGAGCAGACAAGCTGCCGCCTGCGCCTTGATGGCCTTCCGGATCTGTCCGCCTCCCAGGACGGCGATGCGATCGGCATCCTGACGGGCTGGGAACTCGACCTGATCGGGCGGCCGTCGCTGGAGGGAAAACGCAACCACCTTGAGGCCCTGCTGAGCGTGGTGTTGCCCTATGCCCGCCACCTGGTGAGCGGGGTGCCGCGCCGCTTCGGTGGTGAAGGTTCACCGGTGCAGATCGAGCCCCTCGGCTCTGGCGAACAGAGCCGGCACCGCCTGCGGCTGTTCAGCAGCCAGCCGGACACGCCTCCCCTCGAACTCGACTTCGACGACGCCGAGCTGGCAGATCTCGTGCGCTGCCTCGACCAGTTGCGGCTCGATCCACGTGTGCAGCTCGGCTTCACAATTCCCACCGAGCTGCCGCTGCAGCGCCGCGAAATCCTCGAGCGGGTACCGCTGCGGCGACGGTTGCTCTCCCCGGCGGCAGGGTTGGCAGCGCTGGTGATCACCTCCTCGCTCAGCCTGCTGGTGCCGCTGCCCAAGCCTGTCGCCCCGGGAGGAGAGACCCGACCGGCCGCCACCAGTGCACCGACGACCCCACCGGCCCAAACCGCCCCCTGAACCAGCACCGAGCGTTGCGATCCCAACACCTGGCCCCCAGAACACCCATTACTCTTTCAATGTGTGATCAACGGCACATGGGGAGACGGCTAGGTCCCATGACCGGAACTGGCACACTCCGCCGGCGGGATCCCATCCGTTGAAGGAAAGAACCAAGCCTTGAACACTGCCCGATGACAAAGAGCTGGTCGGAATTGCGGCGCCGCGTGATTCGCCTCGGAGCCTCCTTGGATGTGGTGGTGCGCAGCGATCCGGAAGTGTGCGGCCTCAGCGGCAAGGACTTCCACCTGTCGCTTCACCACGGCGGCCAGGGCGACTGCACCGTGGAAGGGCTCAGCCTGGTGGATTGTCCGAACGAACTGGTGTTGATTGAGTTCGAGCGCTGGATGCGAGGCGCTGGGTACTCCTTCGACACCTGAGCCTGTGGCGATGAACCGCAAACCCGATCCCGGGTTCACCCCCAAGACGGTTCGCAAGGTGTTTCGCAAGCGACGCACCCGTTCAACCTTGCGCGAGTGCCTGCTCGCCTTGCTCAACGCGACTATCGGGCTGGGGTTGCTGGTGGCGCTGCTGCAACTTCCCTCTCGGCTGGATTCGCTCCTGCTGGTGAGCAAAGTCATCAGTGCCGTGCTCGCTGGCCTCGGCCAGATCGGGCTGGGCCTGCTGCAGTTGCTCGCCGGGCTGGCCCAGCTGCTGGGCCTGCTGGTGGTGGTGGCGCTGGCCGTCGGTGCCCTGTGGTTGATGGGCAACGGAGTGTTCCGGCTGGTGCGCCTGCTGGTTCCGGGTGTGGGCAACAGCCTGCGGCTACCGCCGGGCATGGGCCGGGCCATGGCCAAGCTCACCACGATCCGTCCGCCCACGCGACCGCCGCACTAACCCGCAAACCGCCTTCATATCCTGCCGGCGTCAATGTCCTGGGGACAGTGAACGGCGCAACCACCACAGCTCCTCCAACGAAACGCTGCGATCGCGGTTGCGATCCGCTTCGGTGAACTGCCGCCACAGCCATGGGAACCCCGCCGCCTCAGCAGGACTGAGCTGGCCGTCGCGGTTGGTGTCGGCGCGCCGAAAGGTGTCCTGCAGGCGGTTGCCGAGGAAGTGACGCTGGTTCGGGGCCAAGTCCGAGGGCAGTAAGTACCCCCGCCGGCCCTGATCAAGCCGATTGAAATTGATTTCCAGAAACGGATGTCCCCTCACTTCGGCCGGGGTCAGGCGGCCATCGCCATCCCGATCCAGCCGCTGAAACCAGGCTTCCAGCTTCTGTTGATACCTCAGCAGTTGCAAGGTCTCCTGGCACTGCACCGCAGCGGGGCTGACCACCAGGCACCACAAGGCAAGCAGGGAAAGCAGGCGCACCATGGGCCACTGCGCCGCAGGGTTGCATCGCGCCAGAACAACGGCGCGCTGGGGGCGGGATCGAGGGCCTGGCCGTGGCATGCGAGCACCTTATGGAGAAGGTGGCGTCATGGGGTGACCGCGAGCCAGCTGATTCTGAGCAAGCCATGACCGGATCCGACCGTTCCCGGCTTGGGTCATCTTTGAACATGTCCCTCGCCCGTGTCCTCAGGCTTGCTCTGGTCATTCCTCCATACAGTCGGTGCAGAACGGGACTTCTCCCAGCCATGAGCCGAGCCCACACCATCTGGGTGGTGGATGACGACCCCGAACTTCGCCAGCTGCTCAGCAGCTATCTCACCGATCAGGGTTACGAGGTGCGCTGCCTCAACGATGGCCGCCAGCTGATCGCGCGCCTTGAATTCCAGCGCCCCGATCTGGTGGTACTCGATCTGATGCTGCCGGGCGAGGACGGGCTCACCCTGCTGCGCCGTCTGCGCGACAACCAGGACGACCTGCCGGTGGTGATGCTCACGGCCAAGGGCGAGGCCGTGGACCGGATCATCGGCCTTGAACAGGGAGCCGATGATTACCTCGCCAAGCCGTTCCTGCCGCGGGAGCTCACCGCCCGGATCGAGGCGGTGCTGCGGCGCCGCGGCAACCTGCCGGCCGGCACCCCGGTGGCCGGCGGTGAACTGGTGGAATTCGGCGACAACGTGCTGGATCTTTCGGCGCGAACGCTTGAACGGGAAGGCAAGAGCATCACGATCACCAGCGGGGAATTCAGCCTTCTGGCCGCTTTCGTGCAGCATCCCCACCGCCCACTGTCGCGTGAACGCCTGATCGAACTGGCCCGCGGTCCAGACAGCGACACCGACAGCCGCAGCATGGACGTGCAGGTGTCACGTGTTCGCCGCCTGATCGAACCTGATGCCAGCCGCCCTCGCTACCTTCAGACGGTGTGGGGCTACGGCTACGTGTTCGTGCCGGATGGGGCCCCGCGGGGCCGCTGAGTCATGGCGGCCTCCCTGCGTTCGGCGGCGCTGCTCTGGCGCCTGGGGGGCTTCTTTCTCGGCGGCTGGGGGCTCAGTCTGCTGCTGCTGCAGATGTTGCTCGGCTCCACCCTCGGC
This sequence comes from Synechococcus sp. MW101C3, assembly GCF_002252635.1. Classification (NCBI taxonomy): domain Bacteria; kingdom Bacillati; phylum Cyanobacteriota; class Cyanophyceae; order Synechococcales; family Synechococcaceae; genus Synechococcus; species Synechococcus sp. MW101C3. The sequence goes on along the minus strand of NZ_NQKX01000001.1, from coordinate 388,938 downwards.
CGCTCTCAGATCGACCAGATGGGTCCGCAGGTGGCCCTGAATCTGCGCCTTTCGGAGCTGGCACTGGAGCGTTTTCCACCGTCCACGGTTTCCCAGCTCAGCGGCCTGCAGCTCGGGGTAGGGCAACCACCCCGGCCGCGGCGTCGGCCCTGGTGGCAGGGCCAGGCCAGCGATGCCCTGCTCGACCGCCAGGCCGCCCAACTGCAGCTCGAACTCTGCCGCCGCCTGCCACGCTGTCCGGTGGTGGTACCCACCGAGGGCGAGAACCGCGGGGTGTGGATCGAGCTGGCCTCACCGCTGGAGCCGGTGTGGCTCTATGCCGCTATCCGTCCCCAGCTCGGTTGGCCGCCCGATCCGCAGCTGGTCACACTCTCGCTGGTGAGCGGCAGCATCATGGCGGGCGCCTTGTTTCTGCTGCTCGAAGTGCAGCGGCCTCTGCGGCAGCTCGAGCGGGCGCTCGGCCGCGTCGGCCTGGAAACGCAACCGGATCGTCTCTCCCAGCGGGGAGCGCCGGAGGTGCGGCGGCTGGCAGGGCACTTCAACGCCATGCTCGAACGGCTGGACAACAGCGAACGCGACCGGGCCACGATGCTGGCCGGCATTGCCCACGATCTAAAGAGTCCGCTCACCCGCCTGCGGCTGCGCCTGTCGCTGGGCAAGGGACCGGATCTGGTCAGCAGCGAGCGGGCCAAAGCGGAGGCGGATCTCGACGATCTCGAGCGGATCACTGGCCAGTTCCTGCTGTTCGCTGGCGGCGGCGGCAGCGAGCTGGCCGTGGAGGTGCCGCTCGAAGAGCTGCTGGCGGAACTGGCGGCGCGCTACGACGGTCGCCCGCTCGAGCTCGACCTGACCCCCGTGCAGGCCTGGGTGCAACCGATCGCCCTGGGCCGGGCCGTCGCCAATCTGATCGACAACGCCCTCAGCTACGGGGAGCCGCCGGTGCGGCTCCGGCTGCGCCCTTTGCCTCGGCAGGGTTTCGAGATGGAGGTCTGGGATCAGGGGAAGGGCATCGCCGAAAGCCAGCGCTCCCAGGCCCTCCTACCGTTCCAACGGCTCGATCAGGCCCGCGGCGGCCACGGGCACTGCGGCCTGGGCCTGGCGATCGCCCAGCGGGTCGCCCGCGCCCATGGCGGCGACGTGTCGCTGGTCACCGGCGAGCCCACCGGTTTCTGTGTGCGCTTCACGGGGCATTCGCTGAACCCGCGTCAGGCGAGCTGATTCCTGGCCGTGACGGGGCGGTGATGATGGGCAGACCATCGACTGCCTGCCTCCGCACCGCTGTCCCCCTGCTGCCTTCCCCATGTCCCCACCCCGGTCGTCCGATCTCCCCGATGGCGAAGCCCCCGATGGCGATGACCAAAATGGCGATGCATGGGAAGACGATCTGCAGGAACGGGACGGGGCCGATCCCACTCCGGCGATTCCAGCCACCGCGCCGTTACTGGGGCCTGATGGAACGCTGCTTTACACCGGCAGCGATGGAATGCAGTACATCGTCTGCGGCGACCCCGATGCGGCGGAGCGCGCACGGCTTCTGGGTGCCTTCGAAGCGCTGCGGGCTGGAGCAGGTCCGCTGGAGGAACTGATCCAGGCCAGCCGGAGCTGGCGGGATGCCGCCTGTGGCCGCGGCCTCAGCCAGGAGCAGGCCACCGAGGTGTTGCTGGGCCGGTTGAGGCAGGCACTGGGCGATGGGGCTGATCCTGCCGACGAATCCACTTGAGCATCGACGTGAGCGGCCGGTCTGGACAGGACTGGCCGGGCTCTGGCCTGACTCCGCCTCAGCTCAGCCGGGCCAGCCAGAGCCCGGCCAGCTGCCACGACGACCAGAGGAACGCCAGCAGGAAGAGCCAGTTGAGCCAGGCCGGCCGGCGCTTGTTTTCCGGAATCATCTCCGCCGTCCCCACTGAGGCGATCATCGCAGGCGCTGTGAAGCCAGGGCCCATGCGGCAGGAGCGAGCTCAGGGCTCGGGGCAGGACACCAGCCGGTGAGGCAGCTCGCTGCCGGGACACAGCCCCCAGGTGCGCCCGGAATCGGAATGCAGCCAGCGCACCACGCGAGCACCACCTGTTGCACCTGGCGGTTTCGGCTCAACCTGTCCCGCCTCGATCAGCTTCTGCGCCGGCATCACCTGCTGCAAGATCGCCTGCTCTGGCAGCGTGATCACGCTGAGGTTCACGGCATCGCGGCGGTAGTCGTAGCGGCAGAAACCCAGGCCCGTGCCCGAGCAGTCACTCAGGCTGGCCAGGCTGTTGCCGGCCAGCTTGCGATCAAGCGCATCCGGCTGGCGCCCGGGGGCCGGGCGCCAGCCGAGCCTGCGCAGATGCCTGTCGGCGGCCAATACCGGCCAGCCCACCCGCAGCAGACCCGCCAACGCCGGCGGCGAGGGAACTGGGGGAGCCGAGCCAGTGAGCAGGGCAGCACCCAGCAGGCCTGCCAACCCCCCCGGCAGCAGAACGAACGCACGGGAGGAGCACCGGCGCGCGATCCCCTGGGACAGGGCGGGAAATGGAGGGGTGGATCTTCTGCGCATGCCGTGATGGCCACCCGAGCCGTTTTTTCCTTCCTGGGATTCCCTGGCTGGGGAGCCCTTCATCTGCACCTGCCCCACGCGGGCAACCCGGCCGCCGCTGCTCTGCGGTTGGAAACGGCAAGCCTTGACGGCGAAGCCGAACACCCAGGAGCAGGAGGCGGCGGCGGTGGGCTGCTCACGGGCTTTCTGCGTCGCTATGGGGAAGGAGAGCCCGTGCCCTCCCCTGATCACTGTCTTGGCTGCCTCTACCGCTATCGGATCGTGTTCCGGGCCTCAGGTCGCTGGCCCCTGCGGATCTCGATGTGGTCGCGCTCCGAGGATGAGTCCATTTGGAGCCGACATTGCGGCCCGATGCCCCTGGAGGACTTTGTCAATCGGTTTCATCCGGGAGAGCTCCAGCAGGAATCGGCCCCGGGCGCTTGGCCCGCCTGAGGTCGTGGAGGCCTTCGAGCTGGTTGTACACCGCCAGCAGTTGCAGGCGGATGTGATCGGTGTTCTCGAGTTTGGCGAGGCTGGCCAGAGCCAGCTCAATCTGGGCTTTGCTGTCGATCAGCAACCGGCACTCGTTCGTACCCGGTTCGTAGCTCATGGTGTCGTTCTCTGATCAGGGCTCATGCGGATCGCCATCGGCAGGGTCCCTGCGTTAGCGCCATGAGAGACACCCTATTCAAGGGTCTGGGCACTCCCCTGCTGTCAGATCGGTTGCCATTTCCACAGCTGTTCGTCCGCTGGTCACACCCGGTCACGGGTCCAGGTCCGGGGATTCATTGACGCCCGGATCAGTCACACCACCAGCGTCCATGAGCTGGCCATCTTCGGCAGCAGCAGGCACCAGCACCAGGAACAGCCACCACCACGCCAGTACGGCGGCCACCACCGGTGCGGAGATCCACCAACGAGGCAGCAGCACAAGGCTGGCCGCGCCTATAGCAAGGCCGGTGCCGACGATCGACCAAGGCTGGCACCACCAGGGCTTGTGGCTCCAGAACTGGGCAGATGGGGTCATCAGAAAGCCCAAGAGACATGTTTGTCCATTCTGACGGAGGCCACCGATCACATTCTCAGGGAATGGTCATCGGCACGCGCTCACGGGCAGAGGCGCTTCGGGGGACAGGGCGAACAACAAGCCCTGTTGACGGCATACAAGCCTTCCTGAGGAGGCATGCGAGCGCACAAAATCAGCCGGCAGAAGAGGCCCAGTAACGATCCATACGAAACTTGGCAGGCGCATCAATCATTAAGCATGTATATTAAGTTTGGAGCCATTTCCTTCCGGAAAACACTTTTTGCCGGCCCGCCAACCACATCCCACGATCCCGGCCTTTGCCATACTCCTCTGGGGGGCCATCTTTGGCACCCTAATCAATGTTCCAATTACGATTGGCATTCATATCTTTTTTGGCTCGATCTTTGCCGTTCTTGCACTCCTCATCTGGCAGCAGTGGTGGGGATTGGCCATCGGCGGGCTCGCAGCACTTGTTACCTGGGCCACATGGGGGCATCCGTGGGGAACAATTATTTATGTTCTTGAAATCACCTGGCTATCGGTTGCCACAAACAGGGAGTCCAAGGCCCAGGAACGCGTTATCAACGATCGCATCATCCTTCACGATCTGACGTTTTGGCTTCTTGCTGGCATCCCACTTACATTCGTTTTCTATCACCTATTCCTGGGAGTTGATCTTACCCCTACTACCCTTATCGCTCTCAAACAGGCCGTCAATGGGGTCCTCAATACCTTGATGGCCGTGTTGCTGGTCCTGGTTTATCGGCTGTGGATCCGACCAAGGCCGGATCAGAGCGTTTCCATACGAACAGCAATATTCGCCTTTGGCCTTCTCTCCTTGCTCACGCCTTCACTGATCACATGGGGGCTATCTGCGAATCAACTCGTCAAAGTCTCGCAACGCGATGAACTGAATAACTTGGTCAACATTGCTCATGCCTCCCGATCCCTTCCCGATTCCTTTTTGAAAGACAAAGGATCAGATTTTTGGATTGGCAGAGAGCGCGTTGCAATTGAAAGAGAACGCAAAGTCACCACCCAATACAGCCAGACCAAAGTCAGCAGAGTCAATTCAAACCCAGCTCTTTTCCACATCCTGGATCACCAGTACGTGAATGGCAGCGCAAAATTCATCACTCAGAATGGACTCACGATCTTGATCCCTCAAGACGGCGATGTTCCCCTCATGAAGCTACTGAATAGCTACTGGGAAACAAAAGTTCAAATGCTAAATCAGGATTCCCAAGGGACTGCTCCCCTTGCCTCCAATGAGGTGATCACACGCGTTGTCTCTCCAGCGGCCCCACTCATCAGGAAGCTACAGAGGGAATCCTTGCATACATTTGGTCTTCTTGGCTTGTTGTTGCTTGTGGGAGTCTTGATCACCGAACAGCTTGCAAGGATGTTTGAGAATGAAATACAGAAGCTATTGAAGCCATTGACATCCGAGCCACGGGCCGAACTCTCAGGAGAATCGAGCATGCTGATGCCAACCTTGGCTGTAACCGCAATCAGCGAATTCGCCACAATGATCAATCTGATCAACATGCGAATTCAACGAATCAATCAGCTTACGCTTGAGCTCGCTCGCTCTCGCGATCAGATGGCCGAGCTGAGCATGACAGATGCGCTCACTGGCTGCAGAAATCGGCGCGATTTTCATTTGCGTTTAGGAGAGGAGGTGGCCAGAGCCAAGCGAAGTCAGCATCCCTTGACGGGGATTCTTCTTGATATCGATCACTTTAAGGAGATTAACGATCGCTTCGGACACCCCTTTGGAGACAAAGCACTTCAGGCCGTAGCCCATGCGGTCAGCACCGGCATACGGGCGACTGACTATTGTTTTCGCTATGGAGGCGAGGAGTTTGTGATCCTGTTGATTGACTGCCCACAGGACCGAGCTCTTGTGATCGCTGAATCTTTACGGTTCAAAGTGCAGGAGCTAAGGATCTCTAGCGGAGATGTTGCCACCTCGGTGAGCATGAGTCTCGGAGTCGCTTCGCTGCACCTTGAGGAAGACGACGCGGATACCTTCCTGGCACGCATGGACAAAGCGCTTTACACGGCAAAACGCAGCGGACGCAACAGTGTCGTGGTGGCCCCGGCTTATGAGCACTAAGACCAATCCGGCTGGCTGCGCCGACGGAGAAATGACTCGGTAGCTTTCCGCAGGCCTCAGGAATGGAACAGCAGCACCAGGCCCTTACGGAGCTGGTGAAACTCGCGCTCCTCCCGGCTCAGATCCAGACCCACCAGCAGGCCTTCCTTCAGTGCCACCTCGAAGGGAGGTACAGCTGGCGGTTGACCCGCACGCCAAAGCGCGGCGATGCCTACAGCCGTGGCATGCCACTGGAAGCAGTCGGTCTCGCCGATCGAGGGTTCCTCGAGGGCGTCTTCAAGCAGATCGCGAATCGGCATGGCGACCATGGACTGGGTTCAGCATCCAGACCAGCGGCAGGGATGGCAATCCACTGAGAGCTTTCGTGACCTCGCAGGCCATCGGAGCGCCTACCGTGCCGCCATGCCCAGGGTGCCCGACCAGATCGCCCTCGTTCACGAGTGGTTCACCCCCCGGTCCGTGGGCGGCTCGGAGCTGGTGGTCCAGGAAATGGACGCCCTGCTGCATCCGCACCTGTTCGCGCTTGTGGACGGGGAAAGCCGCCGGTCCCAGAGCTGGCTGCACAGGCGCACGATCCGCACCTCCTTCATCCAGCAACTGCCCTGGGGGGTCAGTCACGTACAGCAGTATCTGCCCCTGCTGCCCCTGGCGATCGAACAGCTCGACCTGCGGGGCTATCCGCTGGTGCTGAGCAGCTCCCATCTGGTTGCCAAGGGCGTGCTCACCGACCCCGAACAGCTGCACGTCAGTTACGTGCACACCCCGGTGCGCTACGCCTGGGACCAGATGCACGCCTACCTGTCGCGCTCCGCCATCGCCCGCAGTCCGCTGGGGCCGCTGCTGCGCTGGCAGCTGCACCAACTGCGTCAGTGGGACGTGGTCAGTGCCGGTCGCGTCGATCGGATCCTCGCCAACTCCCGCTTCACCGCACGCCGCATCCGGCGCTACTGGGGCCGCCGTAGTGCGGTGCTGCACCCACCGGTGGCGGTCGATCGCTTCGATTGCCATCTGCCCCGCGACGACTTCTATCTCTCCGTCTGCCGGTTGGTGCCCTACAAGCGGGTGGACCTGATGGTGGAGGCCTTCAACCGCACCGGTCTGCCGTTGTGGCTGGTGGGTGACGGGCCGGAACGGCAGCGCCTGGAGCAGCTGGCGGGTCCGAGCGTGCGTTTCCTCGGGCGCTGTTCGGAGGAGGAGGTGAACGGCCTGATGGGTCGCTGCCGAGCGTTTCTGCATGCCGGCCTGGAGGATTTCGGCATCGCGCCGGTGGAGGCCATGGCGGCGGGAGCGCCTGTGATCGGTCTGGGGCAGGGGGGCCTGCTCGACAGTGTCCGTTGCCTCAACAGCGGCAGCGCGCACCCCACCGGCCTGTTGTTCGACGCGCCCACCAGCTCCAGCCTCGTGGCAGCCCTGGAGCAGTTCGAACAGCAACGCCTCTGGTCCCGGTTCCCGCCAGAGCGGCAACGGGCATGGGCCGAGACCTTCGCCCCCGAGCGCTTCCGGGAGCGGCTGCTGGGCTTACTGGAGCGCTACTGGCAGCAGCACGGGGTCCGCCTGAATCAGGGCCGTCAGCCCCTTCCATGGCCCCAGGGCTGAGCCACGGCTCCAGGGGAACGCACACTCTGAGTTGAGCCTGCCGGAGCCGAGCGGCTTGCCAGAGCGCGCAAAGGTAAGCATCGCTCAGAGTTGAACAGAGCCCCATGGTGAGCAGGGCGCTGCGTCGTGCGGCAGTTTGCGTCCAGAACTGTGGACCTCAAGCGTGCTGAGAGGCCCTGGCTGTGCCTCTGGTCTGAGTGACCTTGCTGGCTTGTGGGAGAACAAAACGATTTTTAGAGTTTCAACACCAAGGGGCGAGATGGTGAACGCCAGCAGCAACCCCTACAGACCCGCCACCCCGCCACCGTTCCTGTCCGCATCAGCGACCCCTTCCACCCTTTCCCACTCCGCCGCCCTGTCCGCCACTTCCTCCGCCATCACCCCGCTGCCAGGCAGGAGATCCGCACTCACTGCCGTGCCGACTTCCCGCGATCGGCCCACCGCGGCGCAATTGATCGAAGCCCAGAGCACCACATCCCGGGTGGTCAAGCGGACCGGTGACATCGTCTTTTCGCTGGCGGTGCTAGGGCTCGGTAGCCCGTTGTTCCTGATGTTGGCAGCCCTAGTAAAGGTGAGTTCGCCTGGGCCGGTGTTCTACGTGCAGCGGCGCATCGGACGGGGCTTCCGCGATTTCGGTTGCATCAAATTCCGCACCATGCGTAAAGATGCTGACCTCATGCTTCAGGCGTTGCTCGAGCAATCCCCTGAACTCAAACGCGAATACGGCAAGGATTTCAAACTCAAGGCCGATCCCAGGATCACACCGATTGGCCGCTTTCTGCGTCGCTCCAGCCTTGATGAGCTGCCCCAATTCCTCAATGTGCTTCGAGGTGAGATGAGCGTGGTGGGTCCCCGGCCGATCGTCAGGGACGAGCTCAGGCGCTACGGGCGCCGCATGAATGAGGTGCTGGCAGTAAGGCCCGGGATTACCGGCCTCTGGCAGGTGTCGGGGCGCAACAATCTCCGCTACGCCGAACGGGTGCGGATGGATGTGGCCTATGCCCGCCACCGCAGCTTGTGCGCCGATCTTTCGATCATTCTGCGCACTGTGGGGGTGGTCCTCTTCCCGAGAGACCGCGGCGCATACTGAGCAACGCAGACTGGTTGGCGTCCGGCAAACCGAGTTTTCCGAGCGCAGCCAGCCGCGTCTGACGGCATTGGAAGCCCGTCAGTCGCAGGCAGCCAGAGTCAAGCCGCGCGTGACAACCAGGAGTCAACGCGGTCTCAGGGCCGCGATGAGCACCAGCAGCGGTAACGCCACGAGCAGCCACAGCAGCTCCAGTTGCCGGGACAGCCGCAACAGGCGCTCCACGCCTGCCTGGTCTGCTGCCGGCCAGCCCGCCCCGAGCACCGGTTTGTCGATCCGCACACCGCCGTAGTGATTGGCGCCGCCAAGGCGCAGGTGGGCGGCGGCAGCGAAGGCCGCCTGTGACACGCCCGCATTCGGCGACGGGTCGGGGCCGCCCTCCCGCAAGGCCAGCCGCAGCTGGGCCACGGCCTGCGAACGGCCGGCCTGCAACAGCGGGAGGGTGAGTGCCACCAGGCGGCAGGGCAACCAGGTGAGCAGGTCGTCGAGCCGGGCGCCGGCGGTGCCCAGCCAGCGCAGCCGCCCACGCCGGTACCCCAGCATCGAATCCAGCGTGCTGCTGGCCTTGAAGGCCCAGCCGAGCGCCAGCGGCCCGGGCACAGGGGGCACACCGTGGGCCAGGGTGTGCCCAGTCACGATCAGACCGTCTGCGGAGACCATCAGGCCCGCTGCAGGCGGCATCAATCCAGCCGTCAGCCAGAGGCCGGCGCCCACAAGCAGCCAGAAGAGCGGGGCAAACAGCCCGTCCACGCTGTTTTCGGCGGCGGTTTCTGCGGCTGCCCGCAGGATGCCGGCCTCGTCCAGCTGGTCGACGTCACGGCCCACGATCCACGCCAGGCGAGCCCTGGCCTCCGCCAGTGCCTCGGGAGAGGGCGGGGCCTCGGCCGGATGCCGCTCCAGCGGCGCCACCGCCGCCCGCACCGCCTGCTCCAGGCTTGCTCCCGCCAGGCAGCTGGTCAGGCCCAGCCAGAGCAGCGGCAGACCCAGCGCCGGCTGGCGCCAGGCCAGCGCCTCCAGCAGCCAACCGGCGCCAGCACTGCCGCCCACCAAGAGCACGGTGATGCAGGCACCGGCCAGGCGAAGCCGCCCAGGCCGATCGCCGGCCCAGGCTTCTGCGCTCCGGCGCAAGACGCTGATCCACCAACCCATCACCTGCACCGGATGCAGCCAGCCGGCGGGATCGCCGAGCCAGCGGTCAAGTCCGCAGGCCGCTGCCACGGTCAGCCAGGCCAGCAGGGCAGCAGCTGCACCGCTGCTGCTCAAGCCAGTCCTCGGCGGCGGCCCGCCAGTGACAGGGGCACGGCGGCGGCGGCGAACGCCAGCACCTGCAGGGGCAGCGCCAGAGGCAGACCAAGCAACTGGGCGGTGCCGCCCATCAGCAGGCTGCCGGCCAGGGCTCCGACACCACTGGAGCGCGCCAGGATCTGCCACCGCAGCGGCTCGTCCGTGGCGGAGTCATCTGGATGAGTGTCCAGCGTGGCCACCAGCCGGGCATCGCTCAAAGCGGCCAGGCCCCCCATCGGCAGGAACAGCACCAGGGAGCCCCAGCCCGGCAGCCACTGGGTGGCCGCCAGCGTGAAGGCCAGCAGGAGGTAGGGAAGGCCCCCCCGGGCCGGATGCAACCGCCACGGCCCGGCGAGCGCCGCTGTGGCAACGAGGGCAGGCGGGGACGGCAGGGAGCCAGCGGGTCCTGCGGCGGCCAGGAGGCGTCCCAGCCCGTAGGCGGTGAGCACCATGCCGAAATCGAAGCAGCTGCCCCCCCCGAGCTGACGCACCCAGAGGGGCAGCAAGCCGAACAGGCTGCCGAACAGAACCCCCTGCAGGCAGCAGCGCCAGTTCAAGGACACGCCGCCGCCAGGGTTGGCCCCAGCGGCCGCCGCCACTGCGGTGGAAGCGGCTACGGCGGAAGCTGTTAAGGCCGTAGAGGATCCTGCTGAGGCGAGATCTGGGCCTGAGCGAGGGGGGAGGTGGCGACGACCCGGGCGGCGCGAGAGCAGGGCAGCAGGCAGCAGCGGCAGCAGCAGCACGAGTGCCTGCGAGAACTGCAGCACCGCCTTGCCGATCGGAAACAGCAGGGCCGTGAGCAGGTGGCCCAGCAGGGCGCCGAGCTCGGAGCCGGAGCGCAGACGCCGCATTGAAATCCCCTGGACTCCCACGAGGAACCGCTGCAGCGGCAGCTGGCCGATCTGCAGGCCCAGTCCGAACAGCAGCACCGCCAGCAAGGCCAGCGCCAGGGGCAGGACAACACCGCCGCCGACCGCAGCAGAGGCTGCGCCAGTGGCTGAGGCAGTAGCCGTGGCAGGGTCGAGGTTCTGGCCGTGCAGCCCGATGGCCAGCAGCAGCAGGGTGGCGAGCAGTTGCAACAGGCTGCCCAGCAACGGCTGCTGCGGTAACGGCATCAGTGCCGCCGCCGTGGCCAGCACGGGCAGGAGGCTGTTGATCAGCGGCGAGGCCGTGAGGCCGCTCACCAGCCAGGCCGCGGACGCCAGGGTGAGGCTGGCGCTTGCCTGGGCACTTCCCCAGGCCAGGGAAAGCAGGCCGCGGCGCATGGCTGGCTGCTCAGGATCAGGCCACTTTGAGCCAGCTGAACATGGCGCGCAGCCCCTTGCCGACCTTCTCGATCGGATGGTGGGCATCGCGCTCGCGGGCGGCGGTCATGGCGGGCTTGCCCGCCTCACATTCGGCCACGAAATTGCGGGCGAAGGTGCCGTCCTGGATGTCGGCGAGGATGCGCTTCATCTCCGCTTTGGTGTCGTCGGTGATCAGGCGCGGGCCGCTCACGTAATCGCCGTATTCGGCGGTATTGGAGATCGAATCGCGCATGGCGGTGAGACCGCCCTTCACCATCAGATCCACGATCAGCTTCACTTCGTGCAGGCACTCGAAATAGGCCAGCTCGGGCTGATAGCCGGCATCCACCAGGGTTTCGAAGCCTGCTTTCACCAGTTCGCTGAGGCCACCGCAGAGCACGGCCTGTTCGCCGAACAGGTCGGTTTCGGTTTCCTCCTTGAAGTTGGTTTCAAGGATGCCGGCGCGGGTGCCGCCGATTGCCTTGGCGTAGGCCATGGCCAGGGGCCGGGCCTGGCCGCTGGCGTCCTGCTCGATCGCGAACAGGGCGGGCACGCCCTGGCCGTTCTGGTATTCCCAGCGCACGGTGTGGCCAGGACCCTTGGGGGCGATCATCACCACGTCAACGTCCTTGGGAGGCACCACCAAGCCGAAGCGGATGTTGAAGCCGTGGGCGAAGCTGAGGATCTTGCCGGCGCTCAGATGGGGCGCGATTTCGGCGTCGTAGACCTTCTTCTGGGTTTCGTCGGGCAGGAGCACCATGATCCAGTCGGCCCGCTCGGCCGCCTCGGCCACGCTGAGCACTTCCAAGCCATCGGCTTTGGCCTTCTCGGCCGAGCGGCTGCCTTCATAAAGGCCCACCACCACATTCACCCCACTGTCCTTGAGGTTCAGGGCATGGGCGTGGCCCTGGGAGCCATAGCCGATGATGGCCACCGTTTTGCCGTCAAGCAGGCTCAGATCGGCGTCGGAGTCGTAGAAAAGCTGGGCCATCCGGCGAATCGGGCAGGGCAAACAGCGACTTTACGGTCGCGCCCCACCCGACCTCGGGCTCAGACCTCGCTGGGGTGGTCGATCACCCGATCGATCAGCCCGTAAGCCTTGGCCTCGGCGGCACTGAGGAAGTAGTCGCGGTCGGTGTCTTTGGCGATCTTCTCCAGGCTCTGGCCGGACATGTCCGCCAGACTCTGGTTGAGCATGTCCTTGATGCGCAGGATCTCGCGCGCCTCGATCTCGATGTCGCTGGCCTGGCGCTGGCTGGTGCCGCCAAGGGGCTGGTGGATCATGATCCGCGCGTGCGGCAGGGCGAGCCGTTTGCCCTTGGTGCCTGCCGCCAACAGGAAGGCGCCCATACTGGCCGCCAGACCCACGCAGATGGTGATCACCTCCGACTTCACATACTGGATGGTGTCGAAGATCGCCAGACCCGCCGTAACCGAGCCACCCGGCGAGTTGATGTAGAGGTAGATCGGTTTGCTGTTGTCGTCGGAATCGAGGTAGAGCATCTGCGCCACCAGGCTGTTAGCGATGCCGTCGTTCACCTCCGAGCCCAGAAAGAGAATGCGCTCCACGCCGAGCCGCGTGTAGATGTCCACCCAGCGCTCGTACTGGCTGCCGGGGAGACGGTAAGGAACGCTGGGGGTGCCGATGGGCATGGCGAGGGAGTGGTGAGGGTGCGGAAAACGTTGCGGGAACAGGAAGGCGGAAACAAGCAGGCAGGAGTGGCCGGCCCGCGCGGCATCAGACGGCGCCAGCCAGTGGCACCGGCACCTTCTGGGTGGTGAGGATGCGGTCGATCAGGCCGTATTCCAGAGCCTCGCGGGGGGTGAGGTAGGTCATGCGGTCGGAGTCCTTGCTGAGCTGCTCCACGCTGCGGCCGGTGGTTTCCGAAAGCATCTCCAGCATGGTGCGCTTGTTGGTGAGCACTTCCTGGGCGCGGATCTGGATGTCGCTGGCCTGGCCGCGGGCGCCGGAGCGGGGCTGGTGCAGCACGATCGACGCATGGGGCAGGGCCGCCCGGTGCCCCTTGGCCCCAGCCGAGAGGATCATCGCGGCGGTGCCCATCGCCTGGCCGATGCAGATCGTGTGCACCGGCGGCTTCACGTAGCGGATCGTGTCGCAGATAGCGAAGGCCTCGGTTTCAAAGCCGATCGCGTCACCGGAATACCAGCTGGTGCCGGTGGAATTGATATAGAAGAAGATCGGCTTCTCGGGATTATCGAACTCCAGATAAAGCATCTGGGCGATGATCAGCTCGGTCACGTCCACGCCCATCTGGCGCTTGGCGTCGTCGTCGGAGAAGAGGGGCAGGCCCAGGTAAACGATGCGTTCCTTGAGCAGCAGCGACGGCAGGTCGGGCGGCGGTGTGCGCATCACGGCGGAATCGCCGTAGTAGGGAGCCGACACCGACATCAGGGAACGCCCGGAAAACCTCTTGGGAGCCTAGCGGGGGCCTGCGGGCTGACGGACCTCGGCGGCAGGTCGGGGATCCTCATGGTCGCAGCGGGCGAACACCATGCGGCCGGTGGGCGTCTGCAGGGCGCCCGTGACAGTGACCGGCAGCCGCTGGCCGATGCGCTTGCGGGCAGCCTCCACCACCACCATGGTGCCGTCTTCCAGGTAACCCACGCCCTGATCGGCCTCCTTGCCTTCACGCACGATCTTGAGCTGCAGGGCATCGCCTGGTTGCACCTCAGGCCGCAGGGCCACCACCAGGGCGCTGAGGTTCATCACCTTGAGCTCCTGCACCTGGGCCACCTTGGCCAGGTTGTAGTCAGCGGTGAGCAGGGTGCCGCCGGTGTCGGCGGTGAGCTTGAGCAGCTTCTCGTCGGCGCCGCTGCCCTCGTAGCGGGTGCTGTTCACCACCAGGCGGCGGCCGTAGGTTTCCCGCAGCGCCGCCAGCAGGTTGAGGCCGCGCCGGCCCTTGCCCCTTTTCTCGGCGTTGCCGGAATCGGCCAGTTGCTGCAGTTCGTCGATCACCGCCTGGGCCACGATCACCTGGCCCTCCAGCAATCCCGACTCCAGCAGCCCCCGGATGCGGCCGTCGATGATCACGCTGGTGTCGAGGATCTTGGCGGTGGCGGGCTGCAGCACCCCTTCGGCCACCAGCAACGCCTCGGCGCTGGAGGGGTTGAACAGGCGCAGCAGGGTGCGGCCGTGCACCTCGGCCAGGTTGTAGCCCAGCACGCCGAAGAACACGTTGCTGAGGATCGCCGCCAACGGCTTGACGAACACCACCTCCCAGGGAAGCGGCAGCAGCAGGATCGGCGCCAGCAGCAGGTTGGCCACCAGCAGCCCCAGGATCAAGCCCACCGCCCGGCTCACCAGCAGGTCGGTGGGCATGGTGCGCACCTGCCGCATCAGCCGGCGGCGCAGCAGCTGGAAGAAGAAGCCCGCCAACAGACCGAAGAAGGCACCGAAACCGCCCAGCACCCAGCGCAGGCCCTCCAGATTGGTGACCTGGATCAGCAGGTTTTCCGGCAGCAGATCCACCCCCAGCCAGCCGGTGGCGGCGCCGGAGATGAGAAACAGCAGCAGGATGAGCGGATCCACCATGGGTTCGGTTGTGGGGTCCCTCAGCTCAGGACCTGCAGCATGCCCGATTCCGGTCGCTTTGACCGGGCGTCGTAACCGACCATTTGGCGATGGACATCCCCACCACTGGTGAATCCCGGGGGCCGCGCAGCGCCTATGTGCATATCCCGTTCTGTCAGCGGCGCTGCTTCTACTGCGACTTCGCCGTGGTGCCGCTCGGTGATCGGGCCGATGGCGCCAGCTCCGGCTCGATCCAGGCCTACCTGAGGCTGCTGCTGAGCGAAATCGCCGCCAGCCCCGCCGGCCCGCCGCTCTCCACGGTGTATCTGGGGGGTGGCACACCTTCGCTGCTCACCCCTGGCCAGATCCGCACCGTGCTGGAGGCGTTGAAGCAGCGCTACGGCATCGCCGCCGGGGCCGAGATCACCCTGGAGATGGATCCCGCCAGTTTTGATCGCCCCCGGCTCGATGGTGTGCTGGCGGCGGGGGTGAACCGCGTCAGCCTGGGGGGCCAGAGCTTCGATGACGGGGTGCTGGAGCGGCTGGGGCGGCGCCACCGGCGCCGGGATCTGTTGGAAGCGGCCAGCTGGTTGCAGCAGGCGCGCCAGCACGGTGACCTGCGCAGCTGGAGCCTGGATCTGATTCAGGGCCTGCCGCAGCAGGACCTGGCCCACTGGCGCGGGCAACTGGAGCAGGCCCTTGCCCTGAGCCCGCCCCACCTCTCGATCTACGACCTGATCGTGGAGCCCGGCACCGTGTTCGCCAGGCGGCAACAGCAGGGCCAGCTGGAGCTGCCGGAGCCGGATCTGGGCGCCGACCTGATGGATCTCACCGGGGAGCGCCTGCGCGCGGCTGGCTACGGCCACTACGAGATCTCCAACTACGCCAGGCCTGGCCACGCTTCCCGCCATAACCGCGTGTACTGGAGCGGCGCGGGTTGGTGGGGCTTCGGCATGGGTGCCACCTCGGCGCCTTACGGCCTGCGGCTGGCCCGGCCCCGTACCCGCGCGGCCTATGCCGCCTGGTTGACAGAGGGGATGGAACAGCCCAAAGCCACAGAAACAGACCAGCCGGCAACTGAGCCCAGCGGTGGCGGCATGGCGTTCGATGAACTGATGATCGTGGGGCTGCGGCGGCGCGAGGGGGTGGCCATGGCCGAGCTGGCCCGCCGCCATGGCCTCAGCAACGCCGACCTCGAGGATCTGTTGGCCCAGCTCTCAGGCGCCCACTGCCGCGAACTGTTGCGGATCGAGGGGGGGCGCTGGCGGCTCAGCGATCCCGCCGGCCTCGCCCTCAGCAATGCGGTGCTGCGGGTGATGGTCGAATGGTGGGAGCAGCGGGCGTCCAGTCTTCCGTCCATTGGCGCAGGGCCTGCACCGCCAGCTGGCGCCCATCGATCAGTGGCGGACTGAACGGCGGCTGCCGGCTGGTCAGTCCGAGCAGATCGGCCGTGACCCGCACCTGGCCGTCGCAGTCGTCGCCGGCACCGATGCCGATCACAGGAATCGCGAGCTGGCTCCGCAGGCTGGAAGCCAGCGGGGCAGGCACATGCTCCAGAACCAGGGCGAAGCAGCCGGCCGCCTCCAGATCCCTGGCCTGGCGCCGCAACCGTTCCTGGCTGATCGGATCGTTCGCCTGGCGCCGGTAGCCCAGCTGGTGCACCGACTGGGGGGTGAGACCGAGGTGCCCCATCACCGGCACGCCACTGCGCACCAGCCGGTCCACCACCTGCACGGTTTCCGCCTCACCGCCTTCCAGCTTCACCGCCGCCGCCTCGGTTTCCTTCAGCACCCGGCCGGCGGCAGCCATGGCCAGATCACCGCCGCACTGATAACTGAGAAAGGGCAGATCACAGATCACCATGGGCCGCTCCGCCGCAGCGCCCTGTAGGCCGCGGCCCACCGCCTTGGTGTGGTGGATCATTTCCTCCAGCGTGACCGGCAAGGTGGTGGCGTGGCCGAGCACCACCATCGCCAGCGAATCGCCCACAAGCACCGCTTCCACGCCGGCGGCCTGCACCAGCGCTGCCGAGAGGGCATCCCAGGCAGTGAGCACCCGGATCGGCAGACCGGCCTGCTTGCGTTGGATCAGATCTGCAGGGCGCAGGGGCACGCGAGCTAGGGCGCAGGCACCCCCTTGCTAGCATCGCCACGACTCGGACCCACGCGGCCCGGACGCCCAAATCTGGTCAGGCCTGGAAGGGAGCAGCCACACGGGATGCTCCAGGCAGGCGTGGTCTCCGGGTCACCCTCTTCAACACAGGCGTTTCGGCTTTCAACGCAGGCCTTCCGCCGCTTAGACCCGCCGGCCAAGCTGCTACGCCGCTAGCCCTGGATAGAACGGGATCAGCTCCACTGAAATCCGCGCAGGCCGTAGCTCATCGCCAGACGCCCTTAGGAACCCTCGACCTGGCTGACGCTTCACTCCTCGCGGGGGTGGGACTGGCGGTTGAGCAGGAAGGGAGGAATCTTGGCGCCGCGGTGATCGGCGGGGGATTCGGCGGCTGGCGGCGTGGCGAAGGAGGGGGTGGAGCGTTCTGAGCGGTAAGGAGCACCACTCTCAAAGCCAGTGGCGATCACGGTCACGTGGATCTCGCCCTCGAGGAGGTCGTCGACGACGGCGCCAATGATGATGTTGGCGTCGGGGTCGACCATGTCGTAAATGACCTCCGCCGCGGTGGTCATGTCCTCAAGGGTCATGTCCTTGCCGCCGCTCACATTGATGACACAGCCCTTGGCGCCGTCGATGCGGGCCGATTCCAGCAGCGGGCTGCTCATCGCCGCCTGAGCGGCCTCGATCGCGCGGGAGCGCCCCGAGCCCACGCCGATGCCCAGCAGAGCGGTGCCCGCAAGGGTCATCACCGAGCGCACGTCAGCAAAGTCGACGTTCACCAGGCCCGGTTTGGTGATGATGTCGCTGATGCCCTTGACGCCCTGGCGCAGGACGTCGTCGGCGTGACGGAAGGCTTCCTGGAGGGGAGCGCCGGCAATGGCATCGCGCAGGCGGTCGTTGGGGATGACGATCAGGGTGTCGACGTGCTCCGCCAGACGGGCGATGCCCTCCTCAGCCTGGCGCAGCCGCTTGCGACCCTCGAAACTGAATGGCTTGGTGACGATCCCCACGGTGAGGGCGCCGCACTCCTTGGCCACCTCGGCAAGGATCGGTGCGGCACCGGTGCCCGTGCCACCCCCCATGCCTGCGGCGATGAACACCAGATCGGCACCCTGCATCGCTTCCTGGAGCTCATTGCGGGACTCTTCCGCCGCTTTCTGACCGATGGCAGGGTTGCCACCGGCACCGAGGCCGCGGGTGAGTTTCTGGCCGAGCTGCAGCCGGTTCTGGGCCTGGGAGAGGAGCAGGGCCTGGGCGTCGGTGTTGAGAACGCGGAAGCCCACCCCCTGCAGATCGGAAGCGATCATCCGGTTCACGGCGTTGCTTCCTCCACCACCGACGCCGATCACCTCGATGCGGGCCGTCTGGCTGGGAACGATGCCGTTGCTGCTGGGATGAGAAGAAGTCACGGCGTGTCCGTTGGAGCCAACGTGGTCGACGAGGGGGAGGCCTTCCGGTGCAGTCTCCATCAAGCGCGCTGAACCGTTCATCTCGGACAGCATTATGTCCTTCAGGTGCGGGAAAAGGATTGTCTGATCCCACACATTCGCCCGAATCTTCCATTCTCGCAACCGAGCCCGTCAGGTGAGGAGAAAGGCCTGAGCACACGGGCTGGCAGCTGCAACGGCATCGGTGGTCTCAGTTGGTCGTGGGTGGGGTACGGCGAGGGGCGGCAGACGCAGGCGTGCGCACGCTGAGGCCCAGTTCCGGTCGGTCGGGATCGCTCAGATCGATCGTGTTCACCGGCTTGCCCTTCACCCGGGCAGGAAGCTCCTCTTCCAGATGCTCCAGCACCTCGAGGCGACGGGTGAGCTGGCCATCTGGGGGCCCCAGGCGCACCTCGCCCAGGTTGCGGGTGAGCAGCACGATCGTGCCGGTGGGCTCGAAGCGGATCTGGCTGAGGTTTCCACCCAGCTGTTCCCGTTCAGCCAACACCTGGGCCAGGGGCGCTCGGTAGGCCGGCTGCCAGCCCAGCACCAGCAGGCTGCTGGGTGAGACGCCGCCGGATTTGGCCGTCAGCTGGTGGGGGCCGCAGTTCATCCAGTTGCCGAGCCGGTCCACACAGCCCCGCTGGAGGCCGGCAGGGGTGCGGCGTTCAGCCATGGCCACTGCCTGGCGATCGACCAGATCGATGCGCAGACGGGGCGGCAGCATCAGGCGCTGGACGCCCACCTGCTCCACCGGCAACGTCGCCGCCAGCCGGTCCTTGAGCTCCCGTGGCTGCAGGCTCAACAGGGTGAGTGGAAAGCGCAGCTGGGCGGCGCGGATCACCTCCTCGCGGCTCACCTGCTCACTGCCGATCACCAGCACCTGATCCGGCCCCCGCAACGACCAGCCCTGGCGCAGCAGCCCGTACCCCAGACCGGCGGCACCAGCGGAGAGCAGCAGCAGACGCCAGACATTGCGCAGGCGCTCATTGCGGCGCTGAAGGCGCAACTGGCGGCGCCGCTCCACCCCAGGAGGCAGAGGGGCCTGGCTCACAGCTCGCAACGGGAGCGGGCCATCAGGTCGTGCATCCAGCGGCGTGCACGCTCGGCATCGGAGAAGGGCACATCCTTCTGCACCCCGTTGCCCACCAGCCTGAGCCGGCAGCTGCCCTGGCTTTCTTCGGTGAGCGGCGCATCACCGGATCCAAGCGCCATCAGCTCAAGCAATTCCAGCTTGCTGATCTGGAACTCGCCCTGGGGCTTGAGTTGCCCCGCTTCAAACGTGCTCCAGATCAGCTGGCCGTCGCGCAGGAGCGCCGCCCCACAGCCATCGAGCTTGGCCAGCTCCGCCCCCAAGGCCCAGTCGCGGAAGAGACGCTGCCGCCGGCGCTCCAGCCAGCCCAGCGCCGTGAGCAATACAAACACCAGCAGCAGCGGGAGCCAGAGCAATCCGTGCGTCATGCCGCCTGAGCTCCTGCCTGCAGATCACGGCGTGATTCTCTCGCCAACTGAACCAACTCGTGCACCAGACCCTCCAGTGGAAGGTCAGTGGCCTCCCAGAGCATCGGATACATGCTCTGGGAGGTGAAGCCCGGCAGCGTGTTGATCTCGTTGAGCCAGAGATCGCCGCTGGCCTCGTCGTAGAAGAAATCCACCCGGGCGAGCCCCTCGGCCGCCACCGCCCGGCAGGCCTCGATGGCCATGGCCCGCGCCCGCTCGCTCACCGGCTCCGCCACCGGCGCCGGGATCAGGGTGTGGCTGAGCCCTTCGCTGTACTTGGCGGTGTAGTCGTACCAGTCGGCGTCGAAGCGGATCTCGCCCACCACCGAGGCGCGCAGCTGGCGTTTGCCCAGCACGGCGCACTCCAGCTCCCGCACCTTCACGCCCCGTTCCACCACCAGGCGGTGGTCATGGCGGGCCGCTTCCCGCAGCCCGGCCAGCAGGCTGGGGCGGTCGATCGCCTTGCTGATGCCCACGGAAGAGCCGAGGTTGGCCGGTTTGATGAAGCAGGGGTAGCCAAGATGGTGCTCCAGTCGCTCGAGCAGCTTCAGGGGAACACCCTGGCCCTCCAGTTCTGCGGCATCCACGCCCTGGTAAGCCACCTGGGGCAGACCGGCGGCGGCGAAGGCGGCCTTCATCGCCAGCTTGTCCATGCCCACGGCGGAGCCGAGCACGCCGGATCCCACGAAGGGCACCTGCATCAGGCTGAACAGCCCCTGGATGGTGCCGTCCTCGCCGTTGGGGCCATGCAGCACCGGAAACCACACCTCCACATCAGCGGCGCCGGTGGGCAGGCCCTGGAAGCCGGCGCGCACCGGGGTAGCCGGCAACTGGTCGGCCGCCGGTGGCACGCCCTGGGCCAGCACCGCATCGGCCACCGCCGGCGGCCACCAGTGGCCCTGCAGGTCGATGTAGAAGCAGCAGAGGCGGTAACGGCCGACGTTGGCGCCACGGCGCAGGGCACCGGCCACCGTGACCGCCGAGCGGATCGAGACCGCGTGCTCCCCGGAGACCCCTCCGAACACCAGTCCGATCGTGCACGGGGCTGAGGGCATGGCGTCAGTCAGGCCGCAGGGCCGAAAGCGAGAGGCCAAACGTATCAGTGCTGGGAAGACGCGGCCCGCCGGCTCAGCAGCTCAGTGCCGGCACACGCGGCAGGCCGGAGAGCGAAAACGCCCGCACCGACTCAATCCTGACCGGCACCAGCGACCCCGGTTGGATCGTCCCTGCCCCCGGGGCTGCTCCCTGCTGTGCCCGGGCTGCCGCAGGGTCAGCCTCAGCGGCGGGGAAAAAGGTGAGCCGATTGGTGCGGGTGCGGCCCATCCACTGATCGGGATGCCTGGGGTTGCGCCCCTCCACCAGCACCTCTTCGGTGCGGCCCAGATAACGCAGGCTCCGCGCCCGGGCGGTGGTCTCCACCAGGGCATTGATCTCCTGGAGCCGTTCCACCTTCACGCCTTCACTCAGCTGGCCGGGCCAGCCGGCGGCGGGGGTACCGGGGCGGGGCGAGTAAGCGGCTGTGTTGACCTGGTCGAAGCCGATCTCCTCGATCAGGGCCAGGGTGCGGCGGAACTGGGCATCGGTTTCGCCGGGGAAGGCCACGATCACGTCGGCACTGATCGCCGCATCGGGCATGCGTTCCCGGATGCGCTCAAGGATGCGGCGGTAGCGCTCCACCGTGTAGCCCCGCGCCATCGCCTTGAGCACGTCGTCGTCGCCGCTCTGGAAGGGGATGTGGAAGTGCTCGCACACCTTGGGCAGCACGGCACAGGCCTCGATCAACCGTTCGGTGAAGTAGCGGGGGTGGCTGGTGGCGAAGCGGATCCGCTCGATCCCCTCCACGTCGTGCACCGCGTGCAGCAGGTCGGTGAGGGTGTGCGCGCGGCGGCCCTCCGGGGTGATGCCGGGCAGATCGCGGCCATAGGCATCGATGTTCTGGCCCAGCAGGGTGATCTCCTTGAAGCCCCGTGCCGCCAGCCCCTCGATCTCCAGCCGGATGGCCTGCGGGGTGCGGCTCTGCTCCTGGCCCCGCACCGCGGGCACCACGCAGTACGTGCAGCGCTCGTTGCAGCCGTAGATCACGTTGACCCAGCCGCAGACGGCGCTGTCGCGGCGGGCGGTGGTGATGTCTTCGAGGATGTGGTGGTCGTCGGTGGCGACCACCTGCTGACCGCTGGCCACCTGCTCCAGCAGGGTGCCGAGCCGGTTGGCGTGCTGGGGGCCCATCACCAGATCAAGCTCGGGCACGCGCCTCAGCAGCGCCGCTCCCTCCTGCTGGGCCACGCAGCCTGCCACCACCAGGGTCAGGTGGGGATTGGTGCGTTTGCGCTGGGCCTGGCGGCCCAGATAGCTGTAGACCTTCTGTTCTGCGTTGTCGCGGATCGTGCAGGTGTTGTAGAGCACCAGATCAGCGGAATGCTCATCGCTGCCTGCGGCGTAGCCCATGGCTTCGAGGATTCCGGCCATGCGCTCGGAATCGGCCTTGTTCATCTGGCAGCCGAAGGTGGTGATCCAGTAGCTGCCTTTGGTGGGTGGGGTCGCGCTCATCGCACCAGTTTCGGCCATGGCATGGATCCCTGGGCAGGGTGCGTCTGCGGATCACGGCGCGAGGAGCCGGGGATGGCGCAAACCGCCGGCCATGGCGGAGACTGCCGGTGGGGGGAACCGATGCACGCCCCTTTCCGAGCATGCACGCTCGTCTTCGCCGCTTTTCCCTTACCAAGGCCGTGCCGCTCACGATCAGCCGCGGCACCTCGCGTGGGGTGGAGCGTGTGCTGGTGGAGATCGAGCACGACGGCACCATCGGCCAGGGCGAGGCCGGCGGCTTCGACACCGGCCATCGACGGTTCAGCACCGATGACGTGGCGGCGGAACTGGACGCCCTGTTGCCGCGCCTGGAAAGCCCCGATGCCCTCGGCCGCCCCCGCGATCCGAGCGAGCGGCAGGCCCTTCAGCCCCTGCTCGCGGGGCTTTCGCCGCCGGCCCGCTGCGCCGTCGATCTGGCTCTGCACGACTGGTGGGGCCGCCGTCTGGGCGAGCCGCTCTGGCGCCTCTGGGGTCTCGATCGCCAGGCCTGTACCCCCACCAGCGTCACCCTGGGGCTGGGCACGGTGGAGCAGGTGCGCGCCCGGCTGGTGGGCTGGCAGGAGCGGCTCGGTGTCAGGCCGCGGCGGGTGAAGCTCAAGCTCGGCAGCCCTGATGGTGCCGACCACGACCGGGCCCTGGTGCAGGCGGTGGCCACCACTCTCACAGGGTTCCCCGGCGCCGAGCTGCAGGTGGATGCCAACGGCGGCTGGGACCTGCCCACGGCGCGCCAGCTGATTCCCTGGCTGGCGCAGCAGGGGGTGGTGCTGGTGGAGCAGCCGCTGCCCGCCCTGCAGGATCCGGAGGCCGATGCCGCCGCCTTCGCCGCTCTCGACCTGCACTGCCCGATCCCGCTCGTGGCCGACGAGAGCTGCTGGGATCTGCAGGACCTGCTGCGGCTGGCCCCCCATGTCGATGGGGTGAACATGAAGCTGCTCAAGACGGGCGGGCTGTCGGAGGCCTGGCTGATGGCGCAGACCGCCCGACGCCTCGGCCTCGATCTGATGCTCGGCTGCTACTCGGACAGCGCCCTGCTCAACGGGGCCGCCGCCCAGCTGCTGCCGCTGGTGCGCTGGCCCGATCTGGACAGCCACCTCAACCTGGTGGACGACCCCTTCAGCGAGCCGGAGCGGGATGGCGACATCCTGCGCCCCAGCTCCCGGCCGGGCCTGGGTCAGCCCCCCTCAGAGGGTGCCGTCCCCGATGGGACCGCCGCCGGCCCTTCCCCGCCGGAGCCGCCACGGTGCTGAGCGCCTCGGCCCGGGTGGTGCTGCTGCAGCACGATGGCCTCGACAATCTGTCCGGCAAGACGGGCCTGGCGCTGTTGCGCTACCGCAGCGGGCCGATCGTGGCGGTGATCGATCCGGCGCAGGCAGGTCTGCCGCTGGAGCAGGTCACCGGCATCCCCCGCGCCATTCCGGTGGTGGCCAGCCTGGCGGAGGCTCTCCCCTACGGCCCGGAGGTGGCCGTGGTGGGGCTGGCGCCTTCGGGCGGCCTGCTGCCGGAAGCACTGCGCCGCGATGTGGCCGCCGCCCTGCAGGCCGGTCTGCATGTGGCCAGCGGGCTGCACACTCGCCTGGCCGACGACCCCGCGCTGGCGGCCCTGCGCGGTCCCCAGCAGTGGATCTGGGACCTGCGGCAGGAGCCGCCAGGACTGCAGGTGGCTGCGGCACGCTGCGCAGCCCTGCCCGGCCAGCGTCTGCTCGCTGTGGGCACCGACATGGCCGTGGGCAAGATGAGCGCCTGCCTGGAGCTGGTGGCCGCCGCCCGCCGCCAAGGCCTCGACGCCCGCTTCGTGGGCACCGGCCAGGCGGGCATCCTGATCAGCGGCGGCGGGGTGCCGCTCGATGCCGTGCGCGTGGATTACGCCGCCGGGGCCGTGGAGGGGGCGGTGCTGGAGGCCTGCCAGGCCGGTGGGGGCGGCGACCCGGCCGTGGCGGCCTGCAACGACGCCACCCTGGTGCTGGTGGAAGGCCAGGGCTCGCTCTGTCATCCGGGCTCCACCGCCACCCTGCCGCTGCTGCGCGGCAGCCAGCCAACCGGTCTGCTGTTGGTGCATCGCGCCGGTCAGCGGGCGATCTCGCGGCATCCGACCATCCCCATCCCCCCGCTGCCTCAGCTGATCGCGGCGGTGGAGCAGTTGGCGGCGCTGGGCCGTCCGGGCGGCCTGCCGCCGGTGCGGGTGCGGGCCGTAGCGCTCAACACGGCGCTGCTGGGGGAGGCGGAAGCGGCGGCGGCCTGCGCGGATGGGCAGAAAAAAACCGGACTCCCCTGCGGGGATCCGGTGAGGAGCCGCGCAGCAGCCGATCGACTGGTGGCGGCTTTGAGGGCGAGCGAGGGGACTTGAACCCCCGAATGGCGGCGCCACAAGCCGCTGCCTTAACCACTTGGCTACGCCCGCCGTGGTCTTTGCCAATGTATCAAGTAGCCCCGCCCGCTGCCCCTTGCCCGCCGCGCCCCCATCCGCCTCGCGCCTCTGGCCGCTGCTGGCCGGAGCGGCTGGCCTCGGAGGCACCGCCCTGGCCCTCCTGTTCACCAACCCTCCACCGAACGACTTCGAAAGCTTCGCCGGCGATCAGCTGGTGGAACTGGCGGTGGAGGAGGTCTGCGGCGCCGATGGGCTGCCGATGCCGTTGCGGCTGGTGGTGCAGAACTGCCCGGAGCTGATCCGCAGCCAGTCGCAGGTGCTTGGCGCCCTGGCCCGGCAGGGCACGACGCGGCACAACTTCGGCGTCTTCAGCCTGTACCAGACGGAGATCGGGGGCCAGGAGGTGTTGCCCTTCCTGCGCATTCCCCGCTACCGGGTCATCACCCTGGCCGGCGCCGGGCACTTCGTGATCCTCTCCACCTCGAAGGACGGCAGAGAGGAGAACGACGCAGGCGCCACCAGCGACGCCAGACCGTGAGCGCCACACCCCTGCCGCCCCTGCGGCTGCCGCGCTGCCTTCTGGATCCAGGCGCCGTCCACCTGCCGACAGCTGATGCCGATGGCCTGGTAGCCGTCGAGCTGGAGCATGCCGAAGGGCGTTTCACCGCGATCAAGCCCTATCCAGCCCAGGCCGAGGCACGGCTGCCGCTCGCCCTCACCCCCCTGCTGGAGCCCCACGCCCACCTCGACAAGGCCTTCAGCTGGGAGCGCCATCCCAACCGGACGGGAACGATGGCGGGCGCCCTGGCCGCCAACCAGCGCGAGCATCACGAACGCAGTGTGGAACAGGTGCACGCGCGCGCGGAGCGTGCCCTGGACCAGGGCTGGCGCTACGGCCTGCGGGCCATGCGAAGCCATGTCGACAGCCTTGGCCCCGGCGCCGAGGTGAGCTGGGAGGCCCTGCTCGATCTGCAGCAGGCGTGGGCGGAGCGGCTGCCGCTGCAACTGGTGGCACTGGTGCCGGTGCGACACTGGGCCACCGCGGCAGGCGAGCAACTGGCGCGTCAGTTGCTGGGCCGGCGGGGGGAGAGTGCAGCCGCGGCCGGCGGGGTGCTGCTGGGCGGCGTGCTGGGCGCCCCGTTCCCCCCCGACGGCGCCGATGGCGAAGGACTGCGGGCTCTGCTGCGCCTGGCCGATGGCCTGGGTTGCGGCGTGGACCTCCACATCGACGAAAGCGCCGATGGCGGTGGCGCCGGTGTGGCCCTGGCCGCCCGCCTCGTGATCGAGCTCCGTATCGGTGTGCCCGTGTGCTGCAGCCACAGCTGCAGCATGTCCCAGCTACCGGTGCGCCGCCTGCTGCCCCTCGCCGACGCCATGGCCGAGGCGGGGCTGGCGGTGGTGGCGCTGCCGACCACCAACCTCTGGTTGCTGGGGCACCGCGACGGCCACACCCCCGCCCAACGCCCGCTGGCACCGATCCGCCAGCTGCAGCGCGCCGGGGTGACGGTGGCGGTGGGGGGAGACAACGTGCAGGATCCCTGGTATCCGGGCGGAGACTTCGATCCCCTGGATCTGCTGCGCTTCTCCATGCCGGCCGCTCACCTGGCCCCATGGCAGCGCCAGG
This sequence comes from Synechococcus sp. MW101C3, assembly GCF_002252635.1. NCBI lineage: Bacteria > Bacillati > Cyanobacteriota > Cyanophyceae > Synechococcales > Synechococcaceae > Synechococcus > Synechococcus sp. MW101C3. The sequence continues at coordinate 362,883 of NZ_NQKX01000001.1, read as the reverse complement.
GCCTGATGCCCTTCACCACCGCCTCCAGCCGCCTGATGGGATTGGCCTGGGACGGGGTGGTGCGACCAGGGGCACCCGCTGATCTGCTCCTGCTGGGCGCCTCCGGCTGGAGCGACCTGCTGGCCCGGCCTGTACCGCGGCGGGTGCTGCGCGCGGGTCGCTGGTTGCCGTCCCCGTCGCCGTCGCCACTGCAGCAACTGCTCGAAGCGCTGCCAGCCTGAAAGCCTGCCAGCTTGAAACCACCGCCCCGTTCCCCGTGACCCCCTCCCCTGCCAGCGCACCGGTCGCGCTGCTCCCTGTGGCCCTGCCAGCCGCCCTGCCCGCTCCCGTGAGCGCAGAGCGGATCGAAGCGGTGTCCCGGCAGCTCCGTGCCGCCGCCGGCCCCCCGGGCAGCGGCCCCGCTGCGGAGCTGGTGGGGCCAGGCAGCGAGCTTGAGAAACTCTCCCACGACTTCTTCACCTATTCGCCGGTACTCACGCCGCTGCTCAGCGGTCACCACGCCCAGCTGGTGGTGAAGGCCACGCAGCTGGGGCACGTGCAGCAGGTGGCGGCGGCCTGCGCCCAGCAGCAGGTGCCGCTCACCGTGCGGGGCGCCGGCACCGGCAATTACGGCCAGTGCGTGCCGCTCGCCGGTGGCGTGGTGCTCGATCTCAGCGGCCTGCGACAGCTGCGGCAGTTCGATGCGGCCAGCGGCGTGCTCACCGCAGAGGCGGGCTGCCTGCTGGGCGACCTCGACCGTCAACTGGCGGTCCGGGGCCGCGCCCTGCGGCTCACCCCCAGCACCTCCCGCAGCGCCACGCTGGGGGGCTTCATCGCCGGGGGATCCGGAGGCATCGGTTCCCTGCGCTGGGGCTTCCTGCGGGATCCCGGCAACCTGCTGGGCCTGGAGATCGTGACGGTGGAGCCCGAGCCGCGCCTGCTGACACTCGATGCCACCGGCAGCCGGCCGCTCAATCACGCCTACGGCACCAACGGCATCCTCACGGCGGTGACCGTGCCCACCGCCACCGCCGAGACCTGGCAGCAGCTGGTGGTCGACTTTGCAGACTGGGATAGGGCGCTGGAGGCCGCCAGGCTGCTGCCCTGCGCTGCCCTGGTGCTGCAGGAACTCTGCCTGCTGGAGGCACCCATCGCCCGCCAGCTCCCCCTGCCCGGCGGCTGCCCGGCGGCCCGCGGCCACCGGCTGCTGCTGCTCGCCGCCCCCCATGCCCTGCCGGCCCTGATGCCGCTGCTGTCCCAACTGGGCGGGGCCCTGGTGTGGCAAGCAGCGGAGGGGGAAAGCCGCGGGTTGCCCCTGCGCGAACTCACCTGGAACCACACCACCCTGCATCTGCGGGCGCAGGACAAGGGCTGGACCTATCTGCAGATGCTGTTGCCCCAGCCGGAAGGGCCGACGCTCGCCGCCTTGAAGCAGCGCTGGGGCGACGACCTGCTCTGGCACCTGGAGGGCGTGCGTCAGCAGGGCCAGCAACGTCTGGCGGCGATTCCTCTGGTGCGCTGGCGGGATCGGGCGGCGCTGCAGGCCTTGATGGAGCAGGCCAGGGACCTGGGCGCCCTGCTCTTCAACCCCCACAGCCTCACGGTGGAAGACGGCGGCTTGGGGGTGATCGATGCCGACCAGGTGGCCGCAAAGATGGCTTACGACCCAGCGGGGCTGCTCAACCCCGGCAAACTGCGCGGCTGGACCAGCTGCGGCTGATCCAAACGCGGCTGATCAGCCTGCCCACATTCAGACACGCGGACGCCCGGCCATCCCCGGCCAAACAGGGCGGGGCTGCCTGCGCTCAGCCGCACTCCAGGCTGGCCCGGGTGCTGATGCCGGTGAGCGGGTGGGTGCCGCTGGCCCGCTGGCAGAGAGCGCGCTGATCGGCGCGGTCCAGCAGAGCATCGGTGAAGTCGGCGTTCTCCACCTGCGCGCCGCTGAAGCTGCTGCCGGCGGCGATCACCCCGCGCAGCAGGGCACCGCGCAGATCGGTTTCACTGAAGTCAGCCCGGTCCATCAGCGCGTCGGAGAGATCGGCGCCACGGAAATCGGAGCGCGAAAACACTCCCTGCGTGAGGATCGAGCCGTGCAGATCGGCTCCAGAGAAATCGGCATCCCGCCCCAGCGCGCCGGCAAACGACGTGTTGGCGAGCTGCTGACCACTGAAATCCACGCCGCTCTGGTTGGTGAGCGTGTAATCGACCCGGTCCTGAAACAGAGCGCGCTCCTGGAGGCCCACCCCGGCGGAGGTGTCGAGCGCAAGAGCCGGCAGCGGCCCCAGGCCTGCCCCCAGCAGCAGCGCCGCTACCAGCACGGCCAGTGCGGCCAAGCGCGTGTTCACGGCCAGGGCTGGGCGCACCGCCAGCCAGCGCCAGCCCGGCAGCGTGGCCGCTTCCACTGCCTCTTTACGCACCACCACCTCTCTCTGCGTCCTTCCCTCTTGATGCCTCACTGTCATCGCTCCAGCCCGGACATGCCGTCCTCACTCTCCCCTGCCCCGGGGACCAGGTCCAGCGTGCCAGCCGCCAGCAGGCTGCCCAGCAGGTAGAGCGAGCCCGCCACCACCACCGGCGCGGCCCCGGCAACGGTCTCCCAGACGGTGGACGCCGCCGCCAGTCCCTCTTCCAGGCTGGCGGCAGCCAGCAGGGCGCTGGCCCGCTCTGGGCAGGCGCTGCGCAGCTCGGCGGCGCTCCAGCAGGCGTGGCCGGGAACGGGCACCAGCCAGCAGCGATCCGCGGGGGCCAGCAGGGCGTGCACCATCTCCGGGCCCTGCTTGTTGGCCAGCATGCCCAGCACCCAGAGCTGGGGCGGCGCCGGCGTGCCCCTGCCGCCACCGTCAAGTTCGGCCCGCAGCGCCTGGGCCGCCGGCAGGTTGTGCGCCCCGTCCAGCAGCAGGGGCAGCTGGCCCCAGCGCGCCCGCTGCCGGCGGCCTGGCCAGCGGGCGGCGGCAAACCCCGCGCTGATCGCCCCGTCGGGGAGGTGCCAGCCCTGGCGGCGCAGCACCTGGAGCATCTCCAGCGCCACCGCCGCATTGGTGCGCTGCATGTCGCCCGGCAGGCCATGGCGCCAGCGCAACCGACCCGCCACCAGCTCCTGCCCCTGTTGCTCCAGCGGTCTCACCCAGTGAAGTGGGCAGCCCTGCTGTTGCGCCCGCTGCGCCAGCACGGCCGCCACATCGGGCCGCTGGGGCCCAGACACGGCCGCAGCGGCCCCATGCAGCACGCCGGCTTTTTCAGCGGCGATCGCCGCCTCGCTGTCACCGAGGAATTCAGCGTGGTCGAGGCCGATGCTGGCGAACCCCAGCACGCGGCGATCAGGGTGGACCGTGGTGGCATCCAGCCGTCCCCCCAACCCCACCTCCAGCACCACGATCTCCAGCCCGGCTTCGGCGAAGGCCACGAAAGCCGCCGCCGTCACCAGCTCGAACGGGGTGAGATCGTGGCGGCGCGCCAGCGGTTGCAGGGCCGTCAGCAGGCGGCGCAGGTGGGCGGGAGCGATGGGAGCGGCCCCCAGCTGGATCCGTTCGCACCAGCTCACCAGATGGGGCGAGGTGTAGAGCCCGCAGCGATGGCCGGCGGCCTGAAGCGCCGCATGGAGCAGCACGCAGATCGAGCCCTTGCCGTTGGTGCCGGCCACCTGCACGGCGGCAAAGCGGCGTTCGGGATGGCCCAGCTCCGCCAGCGCCGCCCGCAGACGCTCCAGGCCCAGGTCCACCCCGCGACGGCTGAACGGTTCGATCAGGTCGGCGAAGTCGTCGATGGTTGGGAACCGATGAGAAACCGAGGCGTTCGACAGCTTCAGGCGCCGGCCAACGCATCCAGCGTTTGCGCGAGGCGGCTGACCGCCAGGCGCAGGTGCTTGGGCCGGATCACCAGCGGCGGCACGAAGCGCACCACACGCGGGCCGGCGGGCACCACCAACAGGCCGGCTTCGATCGCCCGCAGGGCAATCGCCGGTGCCGTGAGCTCACCGTCGGCCTTGAGCACCAGACCCTGCAGCAGCCCCCAGCCGCGCACCCCCTCGAGCTGGTGGGGGCGCTGGTCCACCAGTTCCCGCAACAGCGACTGCAGCAGCATGCCCATGGCCGCCACATGCGGCACCAGGGCGCGCCGCTCCAGCTCCTGCACCACCGTGAGGGCGGCGCGGCAGGCAAAGGGATTGCCGCCGAAGGTGCTGGCGTGGTCGCCCGGGCGGAAGTGATCCACCGAGCGCTTCACGGCCAGGGCTCCGATCGGGATGCCACCGCCGAGGCCCTTGGCGAGGGTGATCGCATCGGGCTCGACGCCGAGTTGCTCGTAGCCCCACAGCGCACCACTGCGGCCCACGCCGATCTGCACCTCATCGAAGATCAGCAGGATGCTGTGCCGGTCGCAGAGCTCCCGCAGGCGACGGAAGAAGGCGGGATCCCCGGGGTTCACCCCCCCTTCGCCCTGCAGCGGCTCGATCAGCACGGCGGCAACGCGGGGGCCGTCGGCCTCGCAGGCCGTCAGCAGCGCCTCGAACGCGGCGATGTCGTTGTAGGGGAAGAAGCGAAAGCCTTCCACCATGGGCTCGAAGCCGTGGTGGTACTTCGGCTGGCCGGTGGCGCTCACCGCCGCCAGGGTGCGGCCGTGGAAGCTGGCCTGGGCCGTGAGGATGATCGGCCGCTCGATGCCCCGCACGGTGTGGCCATGTTTGCGGGCCAGCTTGATGGCCGCCTCATTGGCCTCGGCGCCGGAATTGCAGAAGAACACCCGATCGGTGCAGCTGCGGCTGGTGATCCAGGCGGCCAGCTCCTCCTGCTCGGGAATCCGGTAGAGGTTCGACACATGCTGCAGGCGGCCCAGTTGCCGTGACAGCGCCTTGCGCATCACACGGTCGCTGTGACCGAGGGTGCAGGTGGCGATGCCGGCGACACAGTCGAGGTAGCGGCGGCCGGCAGTGTCCTGCACCCAGACGCCCTTGCCCTTCGCCAACTCCAGGGGGAAGCGGGCGTAGGTGTCCATCACCGGGTCGGGAACCAGCACCAGCGTGGGAGCGGGCCGCGGTGGCGCGGCGATCTCTACGGACATGGGGCTGAGGCTGGAGGGATGGGAGCGGTGGGACTCGAACCCACATGCCCGAAGGCGCTCGATTTTGAGTCGAGTCCGTCTACCAATTCCGGCACGCTCCCGCTCAACGACTGTAGGGGGAGGCGGGAATCAGCCCCTCGCCCGAGCAACGGGCAACCGCCCGAAGCTCCGCTCAGCCATTCACGCGGCGGATCACCGCGCCGACGCTGTTGAGCTTCCCTTCCAGATCGGCGTAGCCGCGGTCGAGGAACTCCAGGCCCTGCACGCTGGTGGTGCCATCGGCGGCCAGACCCGCCAGCACCATCGCCGCCGAGGCGCGCAGATCGGTGCCCTGCACGGGAGCGCCGCTGAGCCGGGCCACCCCCTCCACGAACGCCGTATTGCCCTGCATGCGGATCGAAGCTCCCATGCGCTGCAGCTCAGCCACATGCTGCAGGCGGTTTTCAAAGATCGTCTCGACGACCATGCTCGTGCCCGAGGCCGTGGCCAGCAGGCTCATGAATGGGGCCTGCAGGTCGGTGGGGAAACCAGGGAACGGCTGGGTGCGCAGGTCGAGGGCCTGAATCCGGTCGGCGCGGATGGTCATGCCGATCCCATCCGCTTCCAGCGAGCAGCCGGCTTCTTCGAGCTTGCTGATCACGGCACCGAGGTGGTCGGGGATCAGCGGGGCGACGCGCAGCTCGGAACGGGTGATCGCCGCTGCCAGCAGAAAGGTACCGGCCTCGATGCGATCGGGAATCACGGCGTAATCGGCGCCATGGAGCCGCTCGACGCCAACAATCGTGATCGTGGGGGTGCCAGCGCCGCGCACCTTGCCCCCCATGGCGATCAGCAGGCCGGCCAGGTCCACCACTTCAGGCTCGAGAGCGGCGTTGTGGATCACCGTTTCGCCTTCGGCCAGAGCCGCGGCCATCATCAACGTTTCGGTGGCGCCGACGCTGGGGCATTCCAGGTGGATGTGGCCGCCGTGGAGCCGATGGCTGCGGCCGGGCACCACGGCCGAGACCACACCGTGATCAATGGTGACCTGGGCGCCGAGCGCCTTGAGGCCCCGCACATGCTCAATGACCGGACGGGAACCGATCTGGCAGCCACCAGGAAGGGGAATCTTCGCCACACCCAGGCGAGCCAGCAGCGGGCCGATGCAGAAGAAGCTGGCCCGCAGGCTGTTGACCAGTTCGTAGGGGGCGGTGGAGTGGGTGAGATGGGCCCCATCAAGCTCGATCCAGTCGGGACCGCGCTTCACCTTCACGCCGAAGGCACCGAGGATCTCGCCCATCGCCGCGATGTCGGTGAGCGGAGGGATGTTCCGCAGGCGCAGGGGCTGGGTGCTCATCAGGCAGGCCGCCATCAGCACCAGCGCCGAGTTCTTGGCGCCGCTCACGCGCAGCTCGCCGGCCAGACGGTGTCCCCCCAGGATCTCCAGGCGGGGATTGACCATCAGCTGGGGAGCCACGGCGGCGGTCACGGTCATGGCTGATTACATAGCCGATGGTGCCGGCATCTTGACAATTCAGAGGCGCACCGTCTAGCCGTCCGCCCCCTGAACTGTCTTCCGGAGTACCCCGTGGCGTGACGCGGTAGCCGGTGGCCGGCCGTGCAGGCGATGATCTAGGGTTGCTCGGTCGCTGCGGCGGCACGCCAGCGGATGTGGCGGAATTGGTAGACGCGCTAGTTTCAGGTACTAGTGGCAGCAATGTCGTGGGAGTTCAAGTCTCCCCATCCGCATCATTTTTCAGCCCACTCCCTCTGTCCTGTAGGAACCTCCAATCCGGGTTCTCCTCCGTCGCGCTCCCGTTTCCATGATCGTCCTCAAGATCAGCAATTCCTCCGAGGTCGTGGCGGGGAAGATCGGGCGCTTTCTTGAACGCCTCACCCCTGGCGGTTTCGACGAAACCACCGTCGAGGACATTGTGCTGCAGAAGCTCGTTGAAAACCTCCGCGAGGAGGGCATCCGCGGCGAAGTGGCGGCGGTCAAAGGAATGGATCTTCATGCCACCGAACTGGTGATGAAGGATTCCATGCATGTCAGAAAACATCAGGTCTTCTGAACTACCGCAGGCCGGCGGCCCCTGGCCAGCCCAAGAACTCCGGAAATCCGGCGACCCCAGCCAACCTGGTGAGCCACTGCAATCTGCAGAGCCAAGACAATCTGGCCAATCTGCCGAACAGAGCCACTATGAGGCCACTGGCCAGCCTTCAGAGTCGCGGGAGCCAGCAACGTTCTTTCGTCCGCTGATCACCAGCCGGCGCAATCCAGTTGTGGGGCGCTTCCGCGCCTTGCATGAATCCCGTGGACGGCGCGACCAGGGACGCGTGCTGCTGGAAGGCACCCACCTGATCGAGGAAGCCGCCCGACTTGGCCTGGCCGCGGGCGAACTGCTCGCCACACCCGCCTGGATCGAGGCCCATCAGGCCCTGCTACACCAGCATCCGTCGATGGCGGCGGTGCTGCAGCCGGTGGATGAGGCGGTGCTGGCGGCCGCGGCCACCACCCAGCATCCCGATGGGGTGGTGCTGAGCCTGGCCCTGCCCCGTCCCGCCGCGCCCGCCAGGCCGGGGTTCGTGCTGGCCCTGGAGCAATTGCAGGATCCGGGCAACCTGGGCACCTTGATGCGCACGGCCCTGGCGGCCGGGGTCGAGGCGCTGTGGTTGGCCGGTGGCGCCGACCCCTGGCAACCGAAAGTGGTGCGCGCCTCCGCCGGCGCGGCCCTCACCCTGCCGCTTGAGCGCCTCGAAGGCCTCGCCCTGCGCCTGCAGCAGGCCCGCGCGCAAGGGGCCCAGGTGGTGGCCACCACCGTGATGGCCCGCAGCGCACCCACCGCCTCTGAGGCCAGCGCCTCTGGGGCCGACACTGCCGCGATTCCCTATTGGCAGCTCGACTGGACGCTGCCAACCGTGCTGTTGCTGGGCAACGAAGGTGCAGGGCTGAGCGCCGAGCTGCTCAGCTGTTGCAGCCACCGGGTCACGATTCCCCACAGCGCCGCCGTGGAATCCCTCAACGTGGCCGTGGCGGCCGGGCCCCTGTTGCTGGAACGCTGGCGCCAGCAACAGGAGAGAATGCCGGTCACTCCCTGAGACACGCCCCGGTGAGCGACAGCAGCGCCTTTTCCTTCGACTACGACGTGATCGTGATCGGCGCCGGCTACGGCGGCTTCGATGCGGCCAAGCATGCGGCCGACCATGGCCTGCGCACGGCGATCATCGAATCGCGTGACATGGGCGGCACCTGCGTGAACCGCGGCTGCGTGCCCTCCAAGGCGCTGCTGGCCGCCAGTGGCCGGGTGCGGGAGCTGGCTGATGCCAAGCACCTGCAAGGTTTCGGCATCCACGCCGCGCCGGTGCGCTTCGAGCGGCAGAAGATCGCCGATCACGCCAATCAGCTGGTGGCCACGATCCGCACCAATCTCACCAAGACCCTGGAGCGGTCGGGGGCCGTGATCCTGCGGGGCAAGGGGCGCCTCGACGGGCATCAGCGGGTGGCGGTGCGCCAGAGCAACGGGGTGGAACAGGTGTTCACCGCCCGCGATGTGATCGTGGCTACCGGCTCGGATCCCTTCGTGCCGCCCGGAATCGAAACCGACGGACGCACGGTGTTCACCAGCGACGAAGCGATCAGCCTGGAGTGGCTGCCCCGCTGGATCGCCATCGTGGGCAGCGGCTACATCGGCCTGGAATTCGCCGATGTGTACACGGCACTGGGTTGCGAGGTCACGATGATCGAGGCGCTCGATCGGGTGATGCCCACCTTTGATCCCGACATCGCCAAGATCGCCGCTCGCCACCTGATCGACGGCCGGGACATCGACACCCGGGCCGGTCTGCTGGCCCGCAAGGTGACCCCGGGGGCGCCGGTACGGATCGAACTGGCCGCCATGGCCACCAAGGAGCTGGTGGAGGTGCTGGAAGTGGATGCGGTGCTGGTGGCCACCGGGCGGGTGCCGGTGAGCAAGGATCTACACCTGGCCAGCGTGGGCGTGGAAACCAACCGCGGCTTCATCCCCGTGAACGACCAGCTCCAGGTGCTGGCGGGCGAGACGCCCGTGCCCCATCTCTGGGCCGTGGGCGACGTGACCGGAAAGATGATGCTGGCCCACACCGCCGCCGCCCAGGGCACCGTGGCAGTGGACAACATCCTTGGCCATGCGCGTGCGATCGACTACCGCTCCATTCCGGCAGCCACCTTCACCCATCCCGAGATCAGCTCGGTGGGCCTGAGCGAAGCCGACGCCAAGGCGCTGGCGGCGGCCGAGGGGTTTGAGCTAGGCAGCGTGCGCAGTTACTTCAAGGCCAACTCCAAGGCGCTGGCGGAACTGGAAAGCGATGGGCTGATGAAGCTGCTGTTCCGCAAGGACACCGGCGAGGTGCTGGGCGCCCACATCTATGGATTGCACGCCGCCGACCTGATTCAGGAGGTCGCCAACGCCGTGGCCCGCCGCCAGCGGGTGGGGGACCTCGCCACGGAAGTGCACACCCACCCCACCCTCAGTGAAGTGGTGGAGGTGGCCTACAAGCAGGCGGCCATGGCCGTGGCCTGATGAGGCCTGGCCCACTCACGGGCCGTCTCGGTGCCCGCCCTTACGATCGGCTCCTGTTGCCCTGAGGCTTTGGAGATTCGTCGCCGTCCACCCAATCCGCCGGTGAAGGTGGCCAATCTTCAGTTCGGCATTCCCCATCCCGAGCAGGAGCCCCAGCACATCCTCGAGCGGATCGTCTGGGAGAAAGATCGCGAGGTGGCCGCCGCCAGAGAGCGGGTGCCGCTGGAAACGCTGCAGCGCCAACTGCGCGACCTGCCCCCCACCCGTGATTTCGTTGCCGCGCTGCGGGCGAGCTGCCGCAAGCCCGCGGTGATCGCCGAGATCAAGAAAGCCAGCCCCAGCAAAGGCGTGATCCGCGCCGATTTCGATCCGGTGGCCATTGCCAGGGGCTATGCGGCCGGTGGCGCCAGCTGCCTGTCGGTGCTCACCGACAAGAGGTTTTTCCAGGGCGGCTTCGAGGTGCTGGTTGAGGTGCGCCAGGTGGTGGATCTGCCCCTGCTCTGCAAGGACTTCATCCTTTCCCCCTACCAGCTGCACCAGGCACGCGCCGCCGGCGCCGATGCGGCCCTGCTGATCGCGGCGATTCTCACCGACCAGGACGTGGTTTACCTGATGAAGGTGGCCCGTGCCCTGGGGCTGGCCGTGCTGGTGGAGGTGCATGACGCCGACGAGCTGGAGCGGATGCTGCGCCTGCCCATCTGGTCGGAGCCAATCACGGCGGCTCACACCCTGATCGGCATCAACAACCGCGACCTCACCAGCTTCCACACCGATCTCGCCACCACCGAGCAACTGATGGTCCGTTTCGGCGATCAGGTGCGGCAGCGGGGAGTACTGCTGGTGAGCGAATCGGGGCTGTTCAGCCGCGACGACCTCGACCGGGTGCAGAGCGCCGGCGCCGATGCGGTGCTGGTGGGGGAAGCACTGATGCGCCAGCCGGATGTGACCGCCGCCTTGGAGCAGCTGATCAGCGGCTGAGGGCGGCTGGCCGCGCCGGCTGAGGCTTGGCCGTCGTCTGCGACGGCTCAGTACAGCCCTTGCGGAACTGTGAGAGTGCAAGCCAGAGCTCGACCATGAAAAAACCCCGCCGAGGGCGGGGTGTGGTGAACCAAAGCTGGATGGGGAGGATCCCGAGGGTCACACCTTGCGGGAGTAGTACTCCACCACCAGCAGTTCGTTGATCTCCAGCGCCACCCATTCACGCTCAATGCGGCCGTTGACCTTGGCCGAGAGCTTGGCTTTGTCGAGCTCGAGGTTGGGGGGGATGTTGGAGAGGCCTGGGAACTCCAGGTTGCCTTCAGCCAGCTGCTTGCTGGCCTTGCGCTGACGCACGATGATCACATCACCGGCTCGGCACTGATAGCTGGGGATGTCAACGACACGGCCATTCACGGTGATGTGGCCGTGGTTCACCAGCTGGCGGGCGCCGGGCACGGTGGGGCCGAAGCCGAGACGGAAGCAGACGTTGTCGAGACGGTTCTCGAGCAGTTTGAGCAGGTTGGTTCCGGTGGAACCTTCCTGGGCGCGCGCTTTCTTCACGTAGCGCACGAGCTGGCGCTCGGAGATGCCGTAGTTGAAGCGAAGCTTCTGCTTCTCTTCCAGGCGGATGGCGTATTCGGAGCGCTTGCGACGGGCTTGGCCGTGCTGACCGGGGGGATAAGCCCGCTTGGCGGACTTACGGGTGAGACCGGGGAGGTCTCCCAAGCGCCGCGTGATCCTCAGGCGAGGGCCGCGGTATCGGGACATCGGGGAAAGCTGTTCAAAGGGATGGACCGGCGCCGCCGTTGACCTGGGAGCATGCTGGAGGTTTCCCTCGGCAGCTCCCGGCAGTGGAACGCCAGCCCATCACTCTATCTTTCCGGGCCAACGCCCTCTCCGCCCTGGTCGCGAGGGTGCTTATGGGCCTGATCCAGGCCTACCGGCAGTGGCTGTCTCCCCTGCTGGGGCCCCGCTGCCGCTTCATCCCCAGCTGCAGCGCCTATGGCCTGGAGGCCATTCAACGCCATGGCCCCTGGCGGGGTGGTTGGCTCACGGCCCGCCGCCTGCTGCGCTGTCACCCCTTCACCCCGTGCGGCTGCGATCCGGTTCCCGATTGAAGCTCTCCCCCCACACCCTCCCTTGCTGATGACCGCCACGGCCGGCCTGCCCCCTCTGACGCTCTACCGGCGCGACGGCTGTTGCCTCTGCGACGGGCTGGAGCAACGGCTGCGGGCGCTTGAACCCCGTCCCGACCTGGTGCTGGTGGATGTGGCGAGCGACCCCGCGCTCGAGGCCCGTTACGGGCTGGAGATTCCGGTGCTGGCTGTACGGCGCGCCGATCAGCTGCAGGAATTGCCGCGGGCATCGCCGCGGCTCAGCGGGGCCGCCCTCGACCGCTGGCTGAGGAAGTGTCTGGCAGCGCTATCGGATGCCCCCGAATCCGCCTAAAACCCTGCGAACCCCGATCCCACGGCGGCGGCTGCCCCCACCCCCATGACCCAGCCTCTCCATTCCCTCCTGCACCAGAGCGGTCTGGAGGTGCCCCGCACCCTGGGGGATGAGACCGTCACCGGCGTGAGCTGCGATTCCCGCCAAGTGGGCGCCGGCACCCTGTTCGTGGGGGTGCCCGGTGGTCAGGTGGACGGCGGCGTGTTCTGGCCCAAGGCGCTGAGCAATGGCGCGGTGGCTGCGGTGATCGGCGCGGCGGCCGCCGCCCAGTGCCCGCCCTCCGCCACCGACCCAGTGCTGGTGGTGCAGGGACCGCTGGCGGAAATTGCCGGACGGCTGGCCGCGGCCTTCTGGGGGGAGCCCAGCCAGCAGCTGGCCCTGATCGGCGTCACCGGCACCAACGGCAAAACCACCACCACCCATCTGATCGAACATCTGGCAGCCGCCTGCGGCCAGCCGGTCGCCCTGTTCGGCACGCTCAGCAACCGCTGGCCCGGACACAGCGCCACCGCCTCGCACACCACCGCCTTCGCCGACGAGCTGCAGCGGCAACTGGCCGAGGCGGTGGCCGCAGGCGCCCGGGTCGGGGCGATGGAGGTGAGCTCCCATGCCCTTGATCAAGCGCGGGTGGCGGGCTGCCGCTTCGCCGGTGCCGTGTTCACCAACCTCACCCAGGACCACCTCGACTACCACCCGTCGATGCAGGCCTACTTCGAGGCCAAGGCGCTGCTGTTCGCCTCCGAGCGGCTGGCAGGGGGCGCCGTGGTGAACATCGACGACCCGTGGGGCGCGCAGCTGGCGGAGCGCCTGACGGACACCCTCGGCGAGCGACTCTGGCGCTGCTCCCTGGCGACACCGGCCGAAGCGCCGGCGGGGGCGGGCGTGGCGGAGCTGGGTGTGCGTGATCTGGTGGTCGGGGCCGATGGCGTCAGCGGCACCCTGGTGAGCCCGCTGGGCTCAGGGCCGTTCTGCTCGCCGCTGGTGGGGCGCTTCAACCTGATGAACCTGCTGGAGGCGGTGGGCGCCCTGCTGCAGCAGGGGCTGGATCTGGCCCCGCTGCTGGCGGCGATCGACAGCTTCCGCGGGGTGCCCGGCCGCATGGAGCGGGTGGTGCTGGCTGGTGGTGCCGGCACTGACCTGCCGGCGGTGCTGGTGGACTACGCCCACACCCCCGATGGGCTGGAGAACGCCCTGGCCGCCTGCCGGCCCTTCTGCTCCGGCCGGCTGATCTGCGTGTTCGGCTGCGGCGGTGACCGTGACCGCGGCAAGCGGCCCCAGATGGCGGCGATCGCCGCCCGGCTGGCGGATCGGGTGGTGGTCACCTCCGACAATCCGCGCACGGAAGACCCCCAGCGCATCCTCGACGACGTGGTGGCCGGCATTCCCGCCGGCACCGACCTGGTGGTGGAGGGAGACCGGGCCACCGCCATCGCCCTCGGCATCGCCAGCGCCGCGCCCGGCGATCTGGTGCTGATCGCCGGCAAGGGCCATGAGGACTATCAGATTCTTGGCACCACCAAGATCCACTTCGACGACCGGGAAGAAGCGCAGAAGGCGCTGCAGCTCAGAACCGTCTGAGGAGGAAACGACCCTTGCAGGGGCCGGCAGGCACACTGACCGCCCCCCTGAAAACTGTGCGTCTGAACACACAAACGGCCGAAAACCAGCACCAGGCGGTGAGAAGATCAACCGCGATACCGCCGCTTAACCCGCATGGCCTCCAGTGTTCCACTGGCGAAGAAGTTCTTCGCTGAACTGATCGGCACCTTCTGGCTGGTGCTCGGAGGCTGCGGCAGCGCCGTGCTGGCAGCGGTGTTCCCCTACGACAACCCCGCCGCCAACCCTCTGGGCCTGGGCTTCCTCGGCGTCTCGCTCGCCTTCGGTCTGACCCTGCTGACCATGGTCTACACCTTCGGGCACATCTCCGGCTGTCACATCAACCCGGCCGTCAGCTTCGGGCTGTGGGCCGGCGGCAAGTTTCCCGGCTCCCAGCTGCTGCCCTACGTGATCGCCCAGGTGCTCGGCGGCGTGATCGCCGGCGGTGTGATCCTGCTCGTGGCCAGCGGCAGGGAGGGCTTCGCCCTCACTGGTGGCAATCCGCTGGCCACCAACGGCTGGGGAGCCCACTCCCCCGGCGGCTACGGCTTCCTGGCCGCGCTGGTGATCGAGGTGATCCTCACGTTCGTGTTCCTGCTGGTGATCATGGGCGCCACCGATCGCCTGGCTCCCGGCGGCTTTGCCGGGGTGCCGATCGGTCTCAGCCTCACCCTCATTCACCTGATCAGCATCCCCGTCACCAACACCTCCGTGAACCCCGCCCGCAGCACCGCCGTGGCGGTGTGGGTCGGCGGCGATGCCATGGCTCAGCTGTGGCTGTTCTGGGTGGCACCGATTGCCGGCGCCCTGCTGGCGGGCTGGGTTCACCGCACCCTGATGGCGTCCGACACGGTCGGCTGAACGCTCCTGGCTCACGTCACCGTCGGCGGAGCCCTCCTGGGTCACCGCCGGCGCCTCACACCAGCTGACACAGGGCATCGAGCAGCCGTTCCACTTCGGCTGCGCTGGTGGTCACATGGGTGCAGGCCCGCAGACAGCACGGGTCGTCGAGGCTGCGCAGCCAGAGTCCCTGCTTCCCCAGCGCCTCCACCACCGCCTGGGGGGTCTGACCGGCCACGGTGAAACTCACCAGGCCAGCGGGTGGCGCTGCACTCAGCAGCGGCGTGATCCCATCAATCGCCTGCAGCCCCTGCCACAGCTGGCCGCTGCGCTCCTGGATCAGCGAAAGCCGCTGCTCGCACGAGCCCAGCGACTCCAGCAACGCCAGCGAGGTGTGCAACCCTGCCAGCAGCGGCGTGCAGGAGGTGGCCACCTCGAAGCGGCGGCTGTCGGTGTGCCAGGCACTGCCCCCCTGGGATTCGTTCGCCAGGCTGCGCCAGCCTCCCAGCGTGGGCTGCGACTCCACCAGCAGCCGCGCCGACAGCGCCACCCCACCCAGCCCTTCAGGGCCGCAGCACCACTTGTGGCCGGTGAAGGCGTAGATGTCGGCCTGGCTGGCGGCTTCAGCCACGGGCAGGCTTCCCACCGACTGGGCCGCATCCACCAGCAACCATGGCTGGCGCCCATGCTCCCGCAGCCGCGCAGCCACGGCCGCGATCGGCATCACCAGGCCTGTGTTCCAGAGCAAGTGGGAGAGCACCACCAGGCGCGTGCGCGGCGTCAGTGCGGCTTCGAGCGCCGCCAGCACAGCGTCATCCACAGCAGCGGGGGAATCGCCGCGGATCTCCTTCACCGCCAGGGTGTCGAGGCTGAGGCCTTCGCGGCGCGCCAGCTCGCGGCAGGCCGCCACGATGCCGGGGTGCTCGCAATCACTGATCAGCAAGGTGTCGCCGGGCTGCCAGGGGAGCCCCCAGAGCGGCAGCACGCAGCCACTCGACACGTTCTCGGTGAGCGCCAACCGATCGGGAGGAACGCCGCAACCGGCCGCCAGAACCCCGCGCAGGCTGCTCAGTTGGGCTGACAGCCATGGCCAGACGTCTGTCGTGAACGGGCCCAGCTCCTGCAGCCGCTGCCAGCTGGCGGTGATCGCCGCGAGCGAGGGCGTCGGCAGCGGGCCCTGCCCGCCGTAGTTGAAGTAGCTCTTGTTCGCCAGCGCTGGCATGAGCTGCCGCAGCTGGGCAGGGGTGTGTGGATCCATGGGGGAAACGATGCCGTCGTCAGGTGAGCACGGAGCCCTTCAGGAAGGGGTGCGCCGCCGCCAGTGCCCGCAGGTTGACACCGGTCACGTGGGCGATATCACCGAGCGCCTCGTGGGTGAGGAAGGCCTGGTGGGCGGTGATCAGCACATTGGGGAAGGTGAGCAGCCTGGCGAGCAGATCGTCTTGAAGCACATGGCTGGAGAGATCCTCGAAGAACACCCCCTCCTCTTCCTCATAGACATCGAGTGCCACTCCACCGAGCCGGCCCGACTTGAGCGCCTCGATCAGCGCGGAGGTGTCAATCAGGCCGCCACGGCTCACATTGACGAGAATCACGCCCGGCTTCATGCGCTCAATGGTTTCGCGCCGAATGATGTGATGGGTTTCCGGCGTGAGCGGAACGTGCAGGGAGATCACATCACTCATCGAGGCCAATGTGATCGGATCGAGATAGGTGATGCCCTCCCGCGCCGCCCAGGCGGGGTCGGGATAGGGGTCGTAGGCCACCACCACCATGCCGAAGCCGTGAAGAATGCGCGCCACGATCTTGCCGATCTTGCCCGTACCCACGATTCCCACCGTCTTGCGATGCAGATCGCTCCCCACCAGGCCCTGCAGCGAGAAATTCATCTCCCGCACCCGGTTATAAGCCCGGTGCACCTTGCGGTTCAGGCTCAGCAGCAACGCCACCGCATGTTCAGCCACCGCATAGGGGGAATAGGCCGGAACATGGTTCACCGTGAGCCCCAGTTCCCTGGCTGAATCCAGATCGATATTGTTGAAGCCGGTGCAACGCAGGGCCACCAGTGTGATGCCCCTCGCCACCAGCTGCTGGATACAGGCCCGGTCGACCACATCGTTGACGAAGACACAGACAGCCTTGGCCCCTTCAGCGGCGGCGGCAGTATCCGCAGTGAGGCGAAAGGCAAGAAAGCGAAGCTGCACATCTGCGCCTGTGGCCGCTGGGAGATGGAGCCGGTCGTAGGGCTTCGCATCAAACACCGCCACGGTCAACGTCGTGGCGGCAGGGTCCGGAGGGGTGACAGATGGCAGAACCTGTGTGGGCGAAGGCTCTGGGTGTGTGAGCGAAGGCTGAACGTGAGTCGCCGTGGCCTCAACGTTCAGCGAAGGCTTCGAAGCATCCATGACCAAACGAACCGCACTGGATGGATCATCCAGGCGACCCTAACCAGCCACAGCGACCGTCAACCCTGGCCTGTGTGGGTTCAGAGAACCTGGCCCACCATCACAGCGGCGAGAGCGGAAAACAGGGTGATGCCGAGGGCGGTGAGGGGGTTCTGACCCTGGGCCACGGCGAAGGTGGTCACCACACCGGCACCAAGACAAGCCACGGCGATCTGGGTAGCGACGGCGGGACGATCCACGGTGTTCTGTACAACTGCACGGAACCGTAGGGATGGAGATTGCGGAGACTTCGCCATTCCCCGGGTTTCGTTACCCGGCGTCGGGGTTCGTTACTCGGCGTCTGTTTTCGTTACGCCGCGCAATCTGGAGGCCGGGCGGGCCCGGCCACTCTCGGCCCAGTGTTTGAGCGCCTCCAACTGTTCCCGCGCCGTGCGCGACAGGGGCACCAGATCACTGGCGGCGGCAATCAGATCAGGCTCACCGAACTCCCTGTGGTCGCCGAAGGCGAGGTGCATGGCCTCCACCACCACCTGCTCCAGTTCTGCGCCGGAGAAGCCAGCGGTGCGGTCCACGAGCACATCCAGGGGGATGCGGTGGTCGGGGCGCCGCCGGCGCAGCTGCAGATCGAGAATCGCCAGCCGCTCAGCCACATCAGGCAGATCGAGCAGGAAGATCTCGTCGAAGCGTCCTTTGCGCATCAGCTCGGGGGGCAGGCTGTCCACCCCGTTGGCGGTGGCCACCACGAACACGGCGGAGGTTTTCTCCGCCATCCAGGTGAGCAGGCTGGCCAGCACCCTCTGACTGGTGCCGCCGTCGCTGCGGCTGTCGCCACCGAAGCCCTTGTCGATCTCGTCGATCCAGAGCACGCAGGGGGCCATGGCCTCGGCGCGGCGGATCATGTCCCGGGTGCGGGCCTCGCTGGCTCCTACCAGGCCGGCGAACAGGCGTCCCACATCGAGGCGCAGCAGCGGCATCGCCCAGCTGTGGGCGATCGCCTTGGCCGTGAGCGATTTTCCCGTGCCCTGTGGACCGACCAGCAGCACACCGCGGGGTAGCGGCAGGCCATAGCGCTCGGCCTCGTCGCTGAAGGCCAGCTTGCGCTGCTTCAACCAGTGCTTGAGGGCGTCGAGGCCGCCGATGTCGGAGGGGGTCGCTTCGGTTGGGCAATACTCCAGCAGCTCGCTGCGGGCGATCGCCTGCCGCTTCTCCTCCAGCACTTCGGTGAGATCGGCTTCGCCGAGCTGCCCCCGGCGGGCCAGGGCCCGGGCGGCCACCTGACGGATGCGTTGCTCGGTGAGGCCGCTACAGCAGTGGGCCAGTTGCTCCAGCAGGGCAGGCTCCGGCGGCCGGCCGCTGGCCTGACCGATGTTGGTGAGCAGCTGGCTGATCTCGCTGGGACTGGGAAGGGGCAGCTCGAGCACGGTGATGCACTCCTCCAGTTCGCGCGGCACCTGCCAGTCGGGGGCCGTGATCACCAGGGTGCGGGGCTGGCGGCGCAGGCTGGTAGCCAGATTGCGCAGGCGGCGCGAGATGCCCGGGTCCTCGCAGTAGCGGTTGAAATCCAGCAGCAGCAGGATCGCTGGTTGATCCGGAGGCAGGGATTCGATGCTGTCGAGCGCCGCCATCGGGTTGCGGGCTGCCTCCCCCCGCCGGTTGGGCAGGCCCTCCAGCCCCTGCACGAAATCCCAGCGCAGCAGCAGCCGCTGGCCCAGCCGCTCGGCCGCGGTGGTGAGCAGCGTCTGGATGCGCTCCTCTTCAGGGCTGCGGATCCAGAGGATCGGCGTGCGCGAACGGATCAGCAGATCCAGCTGGTCGATCCAGGGCGCCGTCATCGGCCGGCTTCAGGGGCGCTGAACGGGAAGGGAGCGGCGACGTGGGGCATGGGAGCGGATCAGCGGAGCTCACGCAACCGCGCCCAGCGCGGGTCGATCCCAGCACCATCCTGGGAAGCGGAATCGGGGATCGGGGCCGCGTCGTGGGTGCCCCAGCTGGCAGGCCCGGGGCAGTCGGGGCCGCAATGGTTGCGCAGGGGCCATTGCAGGCTGAGCTGCTCGAACAGCCAATGGGCGGGATCGAAACTGCCCTGGGGATCAAGGCGCTCGCAGGGGCCATCGAGCGGGTCGTCATCTGGCTCGCTCGGTTCAGCGTCGCCGATCCAGAGCGGTTCACGCTCCTTGAAGGCGATCGGCTGGTTGTAGTGGCGCAGGCAGCGGTCGCAGCAGAGGGTGATGATCGTGTGGGCCGCACCGCTCACCTCCAGCACGCTGCCGCCATGCAGGGCAGTGATCGTGCCCCGCACCGGCGTGAGGGTGGTGAGGGCCGGCAGATGCTGGTCGACCGCCCAGTGACACCCCTGGGGCATCAGCCGCAGCTGCTGCAGGGGGATCGGCTGCAGCGGCACCGCCTGCGGAGGGTGGGAGGGGCCGCGCTGTGTCACTTCTTGCTCTTGGGCTCAAACGGCAGCCGGTCGAGGGCGGCGGCGCCGCTGGAGGCCACCGACACGGTCTGCTGAGCAAGCTGCTGGTCAAGAATCTCCTGGAGGTTGTCGGGAAGGGCTTCGCGGGTGAGCAGGAAGGTCTGCAGGCCCTGGAAGATGTTCGCCACCACCATGTAAAGCAGGACGCCGGCGGGCAACGGGAAGAACAGGAACATGCCGGTGATCATCACGGGCGTGATCTTGTTGGCGGTGGACTGCTGCGGGTTCGGCGGCATGCCCATGCCCGAGAGGATCTGGGAGACGAACAGGCTGGCGCCGAAAGCTCCCACCAGGATGGCGATGTCCCAGTTGATCGCCCCATCGGTGTAGAAGCCCACCTGACCGAGCGCCTTGATGAACAGGAAGCCGCTGCGGGCTGCCAGGCCGGGCACCTTGGCCTCCACCGTGGCGTCACCGGTGCCGATGGCCGTGATCCTGCCGTCGTCGCTCACCGCCACGACGCCATCGCCTTTGGTCACCGACCAGGTGGGCAGGAAGGCCGAACCGTTCTCCACATCGGCGAGGACGGAGGTGAACGGCTTGCCGTCACGGGTGTGCAGCTCGATCTGGGCCGTGTCGCCGACGCCGAGCTTGGTGCCTTGCTCAAGGCTGGCAACCACTGGCACGTGGCTGGTTTCGGTGATGAAGATCGAATGGCTGGCGCTGTTGAACGGCTTGGCTTCCACCGCAGCGATCTGGTCGGCGGGGAGCACCTTGAGGTTGAGGGTGTAGGGCACATCGGCGAAGGGGGACCCCCGCAGGGTGGCGAACAGGGCGAACAGGATCGGCATCTGAACAACCAGCGGCAGGCAGCCAGCCAGCGGGCTGCCGAACTCCTTCATCAACTTGCCCAGCTCTTCCTGCTGCTTCTGTGGGTTGCTGGCGTAGCGCGATTTGATCTCCGCCTGACGCTTCTGCATCACCGGCTGGGCGATGCGCATGCGGCGGGCACTGCGGATGGAGCCGGCGCTCAGCGGGAAGAGCGCCAGCCGGATCACCACGGTGAGCGCGATGATGGCCAGCCCGTAGCTCGGCACCAATCCGTAGAAGAAATCGAGGATGGGGAGCAGCAGGTTGTCGGAGATGTAGCCGATCACAGCGGGGTGGGGACGGGGGGAAGGATCTGATCGGCCCAGTGTGCCCGACCAATGGGGCGGTGCGAGCGCACCGGGAGGGAGTGGGGGGCGTCAGGCCGTGGCCAGCTGGGCATCGCCGAATCCCTTCGTTCCTGCTGCGGCGCTGGTCTTGGCTGCCATGCGCTCGAGGATGTAGGCCTCTGTTTCGCGGAAGCGGGGCACGGAACGCATTTCCAGCTTGGCGCCATCGTTGAGCACCAGCACCATGTCGCCCCAGGCGCCGAAGCCGCGGGGCACCGAGCGCAGCTCGCGGATCTGGCTGTACACCACCTGGCTGCGGTCGCGGCCCAGCCAGCCACCGCTCACGGAGATGCGCCGGCTGGTGATGCGGAAGCGCAGCCAGAGCGCACGCACGATGGCCCCCACGGCGAAGGGGATGCCGATCAAGGTGAGACCGAGCAGCAGGTTGAAGATCAGATCGCCCTTGGCCGGACCACCCTCATAAAAGACGGGTTCGGGAATGGTGGGGATCACGGGGAGACCATCGGCCGGGGTACCGCTCATGGGCTCAGACCTGCCTTGCGAAACAGCTCCGCACATTCTCCCAGCAAGGCCTCGGTGTCCGCGTCCGCACTGCCCGGCTTGAGGCTGAGCAGCAGCCAGAGGGCACGGCCGGAGGGCTGGGGGCCGGCACAGCGCTGGTGGAGCCAGGCGTGCAGCTGGCGCCGCAGCTGATTGCGCCGCACCGCCAGCTTGCTGACCTTGCTGCTCACCACCACGGCACAACGCCAGCGGCTGGGCGGGTGTGGGCCACCAGTGCGCAGCAGGGCGGGGTCCGCCTCAGTGACACGCAACACCAGGAGCGATCCATGCACCCTGCGGCCGTTGCGGTAGAGGCGGTCGAAGGCCCGGCGGCTCCGCAGCCTCAGCGCGGCGGGCAAGGCCATGGAGAAGGGCCTGAACGGCCTGGCGAAGGGAATCGGATCAGACGGCCAGGCGGGCGCGGCCGCGGCGGCGGCGGGTGCGGATCACGCGGCGGCCGGTGTGGGAGCGCATGCGCACCCGGAATCCGGAGACGCGCTTGCGTTTGCGGCTGGTTCCTTCGAGGGTGCGCTTTGTCATGGTGCCGCTCTGGGTCTTGCTTGTGGTCGATTGGCCAACTTATCAGGCAGGTGCCCGTGGGCCCGGGCTCAGTTGTTGGTGGGGTCGATCTGGATCAGCCAGCTGCCCAGGTAGCCGGCAAATGGCACATCCCCTGGCGCCTGTGCCAGGGCATTGAACTGATACATGCCCGTGTTGAAGGGATTGAACAGGTTCATGTACACCCCGATGGTGATGTCGTCGGGGATGGGGCGGTCAGGGAAGATCTCGATCGCCTTGCCATTGGCGTTCACCTCGATGGTGGCGGGGATCTGCTCCTTGCAGCGGGTGCGCGACATCACACCGCCTTCCTGCATCACGCAGAGCTTGAGGTCCTTGGGATTGATCTTGGTGTCGAAGGTGGCAGGCACGGCCACGGTGAGCTTGAGAATGGCCGTGTTGCGGTCTTTGGGCCTCAGGATCAGGTAATACTCCGAGCGCTTCAGCCGTGCCGTCTCGGTCATGAAGAAGTAGAGCTTGCGGTAATCCCGGTTGTTGTCCCAGCGGAATTCCAGCAGGCCCGGCGTGCCCTGGGAGCGGGCTGCGGGCACATCGCCGATGGTGGCCGCCAGGGCCGTGCCGGCCAGGGCTAGAGCCAGCGCAGCGCTGGCCCGGGAGAATCGCCGCCGCAACGGGCTCACCGGACGCGCCGGACGGGAGCGGAGCGGGCCGAGCAACGGAAGGGTCATTGGGACGGGGGTGGGGGCCGAAAGGCTGTGGGTGCATTCTCCCTCCCCTGTTCCGGCGGTTCAGCCCAGGCGGGTGCAGCGGCCGAGCTGTCAGTTATGACCGGATCTGTCCGGACGCAACCGGGCTGCCTCGCGCAGGTACGGATGGGCCGGAGGGCGGGAGGCCTCCATCCAGGCGTGGGCCAGCAGCCGGATGCAGCGAGGAAGGTCGCCAGTCACCGCCATCTGCTGGCAGTCCAGCAAAGCCACCGCGTCCCAGCCGGGGTAGCGGCGGGCGATCGCCGCAGGGAAGCAGGCGTTCAGGTCGGGGGTGACCGAGAAGGTGACCGAGAGCACCTGCGGGCCCTCCAGGCCATTGCGGGCAATCAGGGCGTCGAGCAGCTCGGCCACTGCCTCGGCGATGGCCGCGCTGGTGTTGGCCTCGACGGTGATTGCGGCCCGCAGCGCCCGCAGCGCAAGTGGCTGGTTCATGGCCGCCAGAGCCAGAGCGGCTGGCCGCTCCAGGCCAGTTCCAGGCTGAGCGCCTGGTGGAGGCCGGCGAAGAGGTTGCGGCCTGGCAGGAACGACAGCACCCGCTTGGCGGGCTTGCCGAAGGTAGTGGGACGCACCTCCTGTTCATCGAGGCCTGCCAACCGGGCCGCCAGCCGACGGGCGGTGTCCTCGTCGCCCAGTTCATCCACCAGGCCCAGCTCAAGCGCCTGAGCGCCCGTGAACACCCGCCCATCGGCGAAGCCACGCACCACTTCCTCACTGAGGCACCGACCGGTGGCGACCGCCGCCACGAACTGGTCGTAGCTGGAATCAATCAAGCCCTGCAGCAGGCTGCGCTCCTCGGTGGTGAGGGCGCGGTCGGGGGAAAGGATGTCCTTGTAGGGGCCGCTCTTGACCGTCTCGAAGCTGATGCCCACCCGCTCAAGCAGGCGGGAAAGGTTGTTGCCCCGCAGGATCACGCCGATCGAGCCAGTGATCGTGCCCGGATTGGACACAATGCGCTCCGCCGCCACCCCCACGTACACCCCGCCGGAAGCGGAGATATTGCCGAAGCTGGCCACCACTCGGCAACCCTTGTCCCGCAAGCGGAGCAGGGCAGCGTGGATCTCCTGGCTGTCGCCAACGGTGCCACCAGGGGTGTCGATGCGCAGCAGCAGGGCCGGGCATTCCCGTTCCTCCACCTGGCGCAACGCCTTGAGCACCCGCTCGCGCGTGCCCCCGGCGATCGGTCCCTCGATCACGACGCGGGCCAGGGTTTTGCGGGACTTTCGGCGCCAGGGCCAGGGCATGCGCTGCGGCACGTAGTGGCTGGATCTTAAAAAGGTTGTTGGCGGCCGCTCCGATGACTCCCGTTTTCC
Source organism: Synechococcus sp. MW101C3 (assembly GCF_002252635.1). Lineage (NCBI taxonomy): Bacteria > Bacillati > Cyanobacteriota > Cyanophyceae > Synechococcales > Synechococcaceae > Synechococcus > Synechococcus sp. MW101C3. The sequence goes on along the minus strand of NZ_NQKX01000001.1, from coordinate 339,313 downwards.
GTTGGCTGCCGATGCTGCTTCCCTTCGCGCTGTGGGGAACGGCGATGGCGGCGATGAAGCCGCTGCTCGCCCACAGCGGGCCGCTCACGCTGGCCTGGATGCGTCTGCTGCCCGCTGGCGTGGCCGTGCTGCTGGCCGCCGTAGCGCTGCGGCGCCCGCTCGGGGTGGATCCCGCCGACCGGCTCTGGCTGCTGGCCTTCGCGCTTGTGGACGGCACGCTGTTTCAGGGACTGCTGGCGCGCGGGCTGGAGGGAACCGGCGCCGGGCTGGGCTCGGTGCTGATCGATTCGCAGCCGCTGCTGGTGGCGCTGCTGGCCCGTGCCCTGTTCGGCGAAGCGATCAACCCGGTGGGCTGGCTCGGCCTGTTGCTGGGGCTGGCCGGCATCCTCTGCCTGGGCTTGCCGGCGCCGCTGCTCCAGCACTGGTGGCTGGAGGGTCCCATCAGCTTCGGGGTGCGGGCCTGGAGCCACGGCGAGCTCTGGATGCTGGGCGCCGCCGTGGCGATGGCGGTGGGCACGGTGCTCTGCCGCTTTGCGATGCGGCGCAGCGATCCGGTGGCCATCACCGGCTGGCACATGGTGATCGGCGGGGTGCCGCTGCTGATCGGTGCTGCACTGGGGCCCGCCCTCGATCCGGCGCTGCCGCCCTTCTGGCCGACCTGGACCCTGCAGGAATGGGGCTGGATGGCCTACGCCAGCCTCCTGGGCAGCGCCCTGGCCTATGGCCTGTTTTTCTGGTTCGCCAGCAGCGGCGATCTCACCGGCTTTTCGGCCCTCACCTTCCTCACCCCGGTGTTCGCCCTGCTCTGCGGTCTGCTGCTGCTGGATGAGCACCTGCGCCCGCTGCAGTGGCTGGGGGCCGCCCTGGCGATGGTGTCGGTGCTGCTGATCAACCGGCGCCGCCAACTGTGGGTGCCCGCCAGCGCCACACCGGAGCCGGCCCCATGAGCACGGGTTTGCGGCTGTTGCTGGTGAGCACGCCGGTGGGCACGCTCGGCAGTGGCCGGGGTGGGGGCGTGGAGCTCACCCTGGCGGCGCTGGTGGCAGGACTGGGCGGGCGCGGCCACCGGCTCACGGTGCTAGCCGGTGAAGGTTCCCGGCTGCCCCCCGGCAGCGGGGCGGTGCAGCTCTGGACCTGCTCCGGCCACGACCAGCCCAGCTGGCAGCACCAGAGCCACGACAGTGCCGTGCAGATCCCTGCCGACGGCCTGCTGCCGGCCCTGTGGGACCGGGTGCTGCAGGAGCAGGGCAGCTTCGATGCGGTGCTCAACCTGGCCTACGACTGGCTGCCTCTCTGGCTCACGCCCCACTGCGCCACGCCGCTGTTCCATCTGGTGAGCATGGGCTCGGTGGCGCGGGTGATGGATGCGGTGATCGCCGATGTGGCGCGTCGCTGCCCGGGGCGGCTGGCCTTCCACACGCGCTCCCAGGCGGCGGATTTCGACCTGCCCGGCCCGCCGCTGGTGCTGGGCAACGGTTTCGATCTGACGGCTTATCGCTTCCGCGCCGAGCCCGACCCGGAAGCCCCCCTGGGCTGGGCCGGACGCATCGCTCCGGAGAAGGGGTTGATCGACGCGGCGCGGGTGGCCGCCGGGCTGGGCCGGCGCTTGCTGGTGTGGGGGGTGGTGGAAGACGCCGCCTACCGGGAAGCGGTGGAGGCGGCGGTGCCGGCCGGCACCGTGCACTGGCGCGGCTTTCTGCCCACCGGGGAGCTGCAGGCGGAGCTCGGCGGCTGCCGCGTGTTCCTGAACACGCCGAAATGGAACGAAGCCTTCGGCAACGTGGTGGTGGAGGCGATGGCCTGCGGTGTGCCTGTGGTGGCCTACCGCCGTGGCGGCCCCGGCGAGCTGGTGGAGCCCGGCATCAACGGCCTGCTCGTTCCTCCCGACGACCTGGAGGCGATGCAGGCGGCCGTGCTTGCCGCCGAAGGCCTCGACCGGCTGGCCTGCAGGCACTGGGTGGAGCGCCATGCCTCGCGGGAGGCATTCGCAGGGCGCGTGGAGGCCTGGCTGCTGGCCGGTCTGGAGCCAGGCTCCCCCGCCGGTCATTCACTACAAGGTCAAACGGCGGGCCGGACGCCGGACGCCGGGACGTAGGTTTCCCACGATCGTTCCGCTGCTCGTGCCCCCTGCCAACCCGCCGGCCGCGGTTCGTCGAGGCAAGGGCTGGCGGCTTGCGCTCCTTGTCACGGCAGTGCTCGGGCTGGGGATCTTCGTTCTGCAACTCGGCGAGGCTGGGCTGGTGGACGAAACGCCACCGCTGTTCGCTGGCGCCGCCCGGGCGATGGCCGAGACCGGCGACTGGCTGACCCCGCGGGTGAACGGACTGCCCCGCTACGACAAGCCGCCCTTGATCTATTGGCTGATGGGGCTGGTGTACGCCCTGCCGGATCACGCCCGCTTCGACCCGCTCGGCAGCTGGGCCGCCGGCCTGCCGTCAGCCCTCTCCAGCATCGGCGTGATGCTGGCCCTCTGCGCCACCCTGCTGCGCTGGCCCCAGCCCAGCCTGGGCCCGGGGGGAGAACGGCTGCCCCGGCGGCCTGCCCGCAGCGCCGTGGTGGCGGCCCTGGCCTTTGCGCTTTCTCCGTTGGTGCTGCTGTGGGGGCGCATCGGCGTCAGCGATGCCCTGCTCAGCGGCTGTCTGGCCGTCAGCCTGCTGCTGCTGTGGCAGGCCTGGGCCGACCCCGGCCGCCCCTGGTGGCCAGGCTGGCTGGTGCTGGGCCTGGCGGTGCTGGCCAAGGGGCCGGTGGCTGTGGTGCTCGCCGGCCTCACCCTCGTCGGCTTCGGGTGGCATCAGGGCAGTCTGCCGGCCCTCTGGGCACGGCTGAAGGCCGGGCGCGGCCTGGTGATCACAGCGCTGGTGGCCGTGCCCTGGTATGCCGCGATGCTGGTGGTGGAGGGGCAGCCCTTCTGGGACAGCTTCTTCGGCTACCACAACCTGCAGCGCTTCAGTTCGGTGGTGAACGACCACCTCCAGCCCTGGTGGTTTTTCCTGCCGGTGCTGGTGATCGCCAGCCTGCCATTCACACCGCTGCTGCTGCTCGGCCTGAAGCGTGGCCTGGCCAGAACCCCGAGGGCGCCCCAGCACTCCTTGCGCAGCTTTGCCGCCTGGTGGTTGCTGGCTGTGCTGGTGTTCTTCACCATGGCAGCCACAAAACTGCCGAGCTACTGGCTGCCTGCCACCCCGGCGGCGGGCCTGCTGATCTCCCTGGCGGCCCAGGACGGCGAAAGCGGCAGGCGGGACGGCGAAGGGCGTGGCGCTGGGGCCGGCCGCTGGTTCCTGCTCGCCCAGGCCGCCACCGTGCTGCTCACCACCACGGTGGCGGTGGCGCTTTGGGTGTCCAACACCTGGATACCCCTGATCAAGGATCCAGAGATGCCCACCCTGACGGCGGAGCTCACCGCCAGCGGGTTCGTCGAGAGGGCAGCCCTGTTCTGGACCCTGGCGGCCCTGGTCGGCCTGCTCTGCCTGTGGCGGGTGGTGCCCGGCTGGCTGCTGGGGCTGCAGCTTCCCTTGGTGGCATTCCATCTCTTCGCCCTGCTGCCGCTATGGCAACTCGGTGATGGCGTGCGGCAGCGACCGGTGCGAGAAATGGCCGCCAGCGTGCAGCGGGAGATCCGCCCCAGCGAGGCCCTGGCGATGGTGGGGGTACTCAAGCCTTCGCTGCACTACTACACCGGTCGAGTGGTGATCTACGAGGGGATTTCCGTCGATGGCATGGTGAACCTCAGCGATCGCCTGCGCCACGAGCAGCGCGAGGGGCAGCAGCCCAGTACCCGCGCCGAGTCCCCCACCGTGCTCGTGGTGATCGATCACAACACGAGCCAGCTGCCCTACTGGCGCGCCGTTCAGGGGGAAGAGCTCGATCGCGCCGGCATCTACCGCCTCTGGCGCGTGGACCGCGCGCGGTTGGAGAGCGCCGCCGCGGCGCTGGTGAACAGGGGGGCAGGCCGTCCTAGCTGGCGGGATCCAAGGCCGGAGCGCTATTGAGCGCCGTCCTGGCGCACGCAGAAGCTGCAATGCCCCCAGCGCTTCAGTTCACCAGCTGGAGCGGGTGCGCCGCAGCGGGGGCAATCGGTGAGGCCTTGGACATCGATGCGGCTGGGGTGGGCAGCCCAGACCTCTGCCTCACTCTCGCTGCCAGCGCTGGCGGCGGCGGCTGGGTGGTGGTGCTGAAAGCGCAGATCACGGATCTGGAAGCCCGCGCCCCGCAGCGCTCCCAGCAGCTGATGGCGGTTGAAGCGGAGCGCCTGCAGCCACTGCGGGTGGTTCGCCCCCACCCACAGCACCCCGGCCTGCAGCGACAGGGGGCGGCAATGGGGCGCCAGCTGAGCACCCGCCACCTTCGGCCAGGCCTGCCACAGCGCCGCCAGGCTGCCGTTGCGGCGCCACTGGGCAGAGAGGGCGGTGAGACAGGTGCCCACCGCGGTGGCAGGCCGCCGCTGCGGCGCCACCAGCACCTGCAGGGAGCCGAAGCGACGGGTCTGGTCGCGGGGGGCGATCGCCATGGGGCCAGGTTAGGTGCGGGCAACCGGCGGAGCCAGGGCCGCCCGCCACCGCTACCCTCGGACGTGCCCCCTCCATGATCCATGGGCTTCTTCGATCGGCTCAGCCGCCTGCTGCGGGCCAACCTCAACGATCTGGTCAGCAAGGCGGAGGATCCGGGCAAGATCCTGGATCAGTCGGTCGCGGACATGCAGTCCGACCTGGTGAAGCTGCGCACGGCCGTGGCCACCGCGATCGCCAGCCAGAAGCGCATCCAGAATCAGGCGCAGCAGGCGGAAGCCCAGAGCAAAACCTGGTACGAGCGGGCCGAGCTGGCGCTCAAGAAAGGCGAGGAGGATCTGGCGCGCGAAGCGCTCAGCCGCCGCAAGACCTATCAGGACACCGCCACCGCGCTCAACAACCAGCTCTCCAGCCAGGCAGGCCAGGTCGACGCGCTGAAGAAGAGTCTGCTGGCACTGGAAGGCAAGATCGCCGAGGCCAAGACCAAGAAGGACATGCTCAAGGCCCGCTCCCAGGCGGCGCAGGCCCAGGAGCAGTTGCAGAGCGCCGTCAGCGGGTTGGGCACCAACTCCGCCATGGCCGCCTTCGAGCAGATGGAGGAGAAGGTGCTGCAGCAGGAGGCCCGTAGCCAGGCCGCGGCCGAGCTGGCCGGCGCCGACCTGGAAAGCCAGTTCGCCTCCCTGGAGGGCAGCGAGGTGGACGACGAGCTGGCCGCTCTCAAGAACCGGCTGGAAGGCGGCCCTGCCGCCACCCCCCTGCTGGCCGCCGACAGTCCCACCCCCCTGCTGGAACCCGTGAAGGCCGCGGAAGTGGATGCCGAGCTCGAAGAGCTCAAGCGCTCAATCGACAAGCTCTGAGCTCCGGCGGTGCGGCAGGATCCCCGCCAGGGGATTCCTAGACTTGGACTCTCCCGATCCCTGCTCGTTCCCTCCCGTGGCCGTTGCCCAGTTCACCGACGCGAACTTCGCCTCCGACGTGCTTGAGCGGCCCGGCGCGGTACTGGTCGACGTCTGGGCCAGTTGGTGTGGCCCCTGCCGCCTGATGGCGCCGCTGATGGAGGCGGCCGCCAGCGATTACGCCGGGCGCCTGGAGGTGGGCAAGCTGGAGGCCGATGGCAACCCCAGCGTGCGCGATGCCCTGAAGATCCAGGGGCTACCCACCTTGATCCTGTTCAAGGGCGGCGAAGAAGTGGCCCGCCATGAAGGGGCGATGGCCCGTCCACAGCTCAACGCCTTCCTTGATGCCCATCTCTGAGCGGGTCGCCCGCCTGGGCAGCGGAGTCTTCGCCCGCAACGATCAACGCAAATCCGACTACCGGCAATACTGCAGCACCCTGAGCGCTGCCGATCCCAGCAGCAGCCCCGCGCCGCTGCTGGATCTCTCGCTCGGCTCCACCGATCTGCCCCCGCCGCCGCAGGCGCTGGCGGCCATGGCGGCGGCACTCACCGAGCCGGGCAGCTCCTCTTACTGCCTGCACGCTTCCACGCGTCCGTTCCGGGAGGCGGCCGCCGCCTGGGCCCGGCGCCGCTTCGATGTGGCCGTCGATCCTGACAGCGAAGTGCTGTTGCTGGTGGGCTCGCAGGAAGGCACCGCCCACCTTCCCCTGGCTGTGCTTGACCCGGGCGACCGTGCCCTGCTGCTGGATCCCTTCTACCCCTCCCACCGCGGCGGCCTGGAGCTGGCAGGCGCGCGCTCCCTGCTGCTGCCCCTGCAGGCCGAGCAGGGCTGGCGGCCGCCGTTCGAGCAGGTGCCCTCCAGCCAGTGGGAGCAGCTCAAGCTGATGGTGCTTGGCTATCCGCACAACCCCACCGCCACCACGGGCGAACAGGCCTGGCTGGAGGAAGCGGCCGCACGAGCCGTGCAGCACGGCTTCGTGTTCGCCCACGACAACCCCTACGTGGACCTGGCCTTAGAGGGCGAAGCGCCCGCCTTGCTGCGCAGTCCGCACTGGCGCCAGTGCGGGATCGAATTCTTCTCGCTCTCCAAGAGCTGGTGCCTGGGCGGCTTCCGGCTCGCCTTCGCGATCGGTGCCGCCCCCTTGATCACCGCCCTGCGCCAGGTGAAAGGAGTGGTCGACTTCAACCAGTCGCTGGCGTTGCAGGCCGGGGCGATCGCCGCCCTGGAGCAGGCGCCGCAGTGGCCGCAGCAACTGCGTGCCACCTACCGGGAGCGCCGCGACCGCATGATGGGGGCGCTCGAGGCCCAGGGCTGGCCGGTGCAGCGGCCCTCCATGGCCCTCTACCTCTGGCTGGAGCTGCCGCCCGTGGCCCGCGCCATGGGCTCGGAAGCCTTCTGCGCGGCCCTGCTGAAGGGCAGCGGTGTGGCGCTCACCCCGGGCAACGGCTTCGGCGACGGCGGCGAGGGGTGGGTGCGGCTGGCGCTGGTGCATCCGGCGGCGGAGCTGGAGGCCGGCGCGGGGCGAATCGGGAACTGGCTGCGTTCCTTCTCCGGGTGAGGTGGTCGCTGGCTGGCCGCACCGGCCCATGATCGGCCGCATCGCCGCTGCCCGACGCGAGCTGCAGCTGCGGGAGGGGTACCTCGCGCCACCTCTGCCCTGGAGGCTGGCGATGGTGCCGGTATGCGGGAGCACGGAACGGCTGCTCGATCAACGAAAGGCAGGGTGGGGCTCCGGGCCACTGGCACTGCTGGCGCAGCGGCAGCGCTTCGGCCATGGCCAGCAGGGTCGCCCGTGGGTCTCGCCCCACGGTGGGGTCTGGTTGAGTGCGGCTCTGCCGTGGCCGCCTCAGGGGGCTTCCCTCGCCATGGCGGCGGCCGTGGGTCTGGCGCTGCAGCTGGAGGCGCTAGGGCTGGCGCCCACGCTGAAATGGCCGAACGATCTGCTGCTGCACAACTGCAAGGTGGCGGGACTGCTGCCCCGGCTGCGCCTGCGCGGCGGCCGCATCCAGGCGGCCCGGGTGGGCATCGGCCTCAACGGGGAGAACCCTGTACCGGCTGGGGCGATCAACGTGCGCCAGGCGCTGGCGCTCAGCGGCCAGGCTCGACGGCAGGGAGCCGATGCCATCCGCCTGGCAGCCCGGGTGCTGCTGGCGCTTGACTGGGCCGTGGCGGCGGCCGTTGAACCGGAGCGGGTGTGGCAAGAAGCCGACAGGCGACTGCATGGCCGCGGTCAACCCTTGCTGTGGCAGGGAGAGACCTGGATGGTGGCCGGGCTGGCCCGCGACGGCGGCCTGGAACTGCGACGTGGCGCGGAGTGCACCATCGTGCGCCGCCGCTTCGCAGAACTGTCGCCCCAGGTTGCCTAAGCTGAACTCGCATTTTGCCACCTGGTGTGAACCGCCTTCGTCATCTGCCCGTGCTCGCGATCGGACTGGCCTCTGTGATCGGAGCGCCGCTCGCCCTCGCCGAGCTGCGCGATGCCGCGGCCGGTGCCCCAGCCGCCATCGCACCAGCTCCCACAGCTCCTGCTGCGCCCCTTCCCGCACCCCCCCCGCCGGCGGTGCCCCAGGCGCTCACGCCGCCAGCCCCGCCCCTGGTACCCCAGGCAGGCTCCAGCGACACCTCCCCCCAGCCGCTACGACCCAGCCTGCAGCGTTCCCAGACCCCAGCCCTCTCCTTTGACCAGGTGCTGGATCGCTTCGAGCGTGAGGGAGTGGTGACACCGGCCGAACGGCGGCGGGCACGCCTCGGCGCCGTGGTGCGACCTGAAAACATGCCGGCCCATCGCCAGGCTTGCAGCGAGGGCGCCCTCTCCCCCTCCGAATGCCGCGGCGTGGTGGTGAGCTGGCCTGGTAGTGATTCTGTCACCGGCTCCGGCGGCCTGCTCCCCGATGGCACCTATGCCAGCGGCGGGCCCGGATCCATGCCGCTGCCTCCGATCACCGTGCCCGTGTCGGCACTGCTGGCCGGCCAGGGGGGCAACTTCAGCCTTGCCAGCGTGTTCCGCATCACCCCCAGGCCTGCGCCGCTCCTGGGCAACGGCAACCGCAGCCTGCTGTTTCCGCTGATCGGATCGGCTGTCACCACTAGCGAATTCGGCTGGCGGATGCACCCGGTGATCGGTAGCTGGCTGATGCATGCGGGCCGGGATCTGGCGGCGCCGGAGGGCACCCCAGTGGTGGCGGCCCTGGCCGGGCGAGTGGTGAGCAGTGGCCTGGCCGGCGGCTACGGCCTGGCGGTGGAGGTGGAGCATGAGCGTCCCCTGCGCCGCACCCTCTACGGCCACCTCTCCGAGCTGTTCGTCAAAGAAGGGGAGTGGGTGGCTCAGGGCGAAGTGATCGGCCGGGTCGGCAGCACCGGGCTGAGCACCGGCCCTCATCTTCACTTCGAGTTGCGCCAGCCGGCCAATGGCGGCTGGGTGGCGGTGGAGCCTGGAGAATTCGACCCGGGCCGTCAGCTGCTGGGCGGCAGCGATGCGATTGCCCTGCTGATGGGCCAGTTGCTGGAAACGCTCGAGCGGCCCAGCGCACCAGCCGCTTCCAGCGCCGCAGGGCCGGGCTAAGCGTTAGGCGAAGGCGTCATCCAGGCGGCCATCGCGGAAGTGCACGATGCGATCGGCCCGCGCAGCCACGTCGTCTTCATGGGTGACCATCACCACGGTCATCCCTTCCTGGTGCAGCTGATCAAAGATCTCCAGCACCTCCTGGGTGGTCTGGGAATCCAGCGCCCCTGTGGGTTCGTCGGCCAGCAGCAGGGCCGGCCGGTTGATGATCGCCCGCGCGATCGCCACACGCTGCTGCTGACCGCCGGAGAGCTGGTTCGGTTTGTTCTGCAGGCGATGGCCGAGCCCGACACGTTCGAGGGCTTCAATGCCCAGCTGGCGGCGCTGCTCGGCGGGGATGCCGGCGTAGATCATCGGCAACATCACGTTGTCGATTGCGCTCATGTGGGCCAGCAGATGAAACTGCTGGAACACGAAACCCAGCTTGCGGTTGCGAAGATCGGCCAGCTCGTCGTCGTCGAGATCCTCCACCGCCGATCCGCTGAGCCGGTAATGGCCAAACGTGGGACGATCAAGGCAGCCGATGATGTTCATCGCCGTGCTTTTGCCTGAACCGGAAGCTCCCATCACGGCGAGATAGTCGCCCTCCATCACCGTGAGGCTGAGTTCATCAAGGGCACGCACCTCGGTGTCGCCTGAGCCGTACACCTTGCTCACGCGATCAAGGACGGCCACGGGCTCATGGGCCCGGGACCGTGAGAGGTCCGCCGGGGCCGTGAGCGTCATCCCAGCAGGGCAGGCGTGGGAGGAACGGGGGCCACGGCGATGGCGGTGGCTTCACGGGCGGCTGAAGAGGCAATCGACTGCTGCAGCATCGGCGTGCCGGTGACGGCCTCATTCGCCCAGCTGAATAGCGGATTGGAGAGCACACCGCCCACCGCCGTGATCAGCACGCAGGCCACCAGGGCGGTGCGCAGGGTGCCCATGCCAGCCAGATTCCAGGTGATCGCCGGGTAGGCCTTCACCACATCGGAGGCTTCCTGCGGCTCCTTCACCACCATCATCTTGATCACCGAGATGTAGTAGTAGATCGACACCACGGACGTGATCAAGCCAACCACCACCAGCAGATACTGGTGGTCGGCCCAGCCGGCAAAGAACAGATAGATCTTGCCGAAGAAGCCGAGCATCGGCGGGATTCCCCCCAGCGACAGCAGGCAGAGACTGAGACCGAGCGTGATCAGTGGATCTTTCTGATAAAGGCCGGCGTAATCGGAAATGCGGTCGCTGCCGGTGCGCAGCGAGAACAGGATGATGCAGGCGAAGGCGCCCAGGTTCATGAACAGGTAGGCCGCCATGTAGAGCACCATGGCGGCATAGCCGTCTTCGGTGCCGCACACCAGGCCGATCATCACGAAGCCGGCCTGGCCGATCGAGCTGTAGGCCAGCATCCGCTTCATGGTGGTCTGGGCCAGGGCCACCACGTTGCCCAGGGTCATGCTCAGGACCGCCAGCACGGTGAACAGCAGCTTCCACTGCGTGTCGAAGGTGTCGAAGCAGCCCACCAGCAAGCGCAGGGCCAAGGCGAAGCCGGCGGCCTTGGAGCCCACGGAAAGGAACGCCACCACCGGGGTGGGCGACCCCTCGTAGACGTCCGGGGTCCACTGGTGGAAGGGCACCGCAGCGATCTTGAAGGCCACGGTGGCCAGCACGAACACCAGCGCCAATGCCGTGACCGGCGTGGCACTGGTCTGAAGGGCAAGTCCGACCGCGTCAAGGCCGGTGGAGCCGCCAGTGAGGCCGTAGAGGAGGGAGGCGCCGTAGAGAAAGACCGCAGCGGCGGCGGAACCCACCAGCAGATATTTGAGCGCTGCCTCGCCGGAGCGGGCATCCCGCTTCATGTAGCCCGACAGGAGGTAGCTGGACACCGAAAGGGTTTCCAGCGACACGAAGATGCTGACCAGATCGGTGGAGCCGCACAGGAACATGGCGCCGAGCGTGGCCGCCAGCAGGATCGCGGCGTATTCGCCAACCGGGCTGCCAGAACGCTCCACGTAGCGCCAGCTGATCATCAGAGAGAGCAGGGTGGAGGCTGCCACCACGGCGCGGAAAGCCACCGCCAGATCGTCCGCCAGGAACGAGCCAAGGAACGAAGGCTCCAGCGGCGTGTTCCACTGCAGAGCCAGGAGCACCAGAGCCGTGCCCAGGCCGGCGTAACAGATCGGCGGCACCCAGCGGATCGCCGCTTCCTCGCCGGCCAGATCAACCAGCAGGCAGATCAGCAGGGCGATGAGGATGGCAGCCTCTGGCGCAATGGCGCCGGAATTGAGCTGGGCGGCGGTGATTCCCAGCCCGATCGCGGGCGCTGTGGCCAGGGAGGCGACGGCCAGGTGGGGCAGTTCCGTCAGGGCGGGAAGGGCGCCAAACAGATCCATGTCGGCTTCAAACGATCGCCTTTTCGAGCGGACTGTAGCGGCGGCGCCGATCATTCTCAGGCGGGGCGGGCCGCCGATGCGATAAAGAGGGAACCGGTTCATCGCCTGCCTGTGGCGCACACCCTGGTCATCGTCGAGAGCCCCACCAAGGCCCGCACCATCCGCGCCTTCCTGCCGAAGGAGTTCCGGGTGGAGGCGTCGATGGGGCACGTCCGTGACCTGCCCAACAACGCCAGCGAGATTCCCGCCGCCTACAAGGGCGAGAAGTGGGCGAACCTGGGCGTCAACACCAGCGAGGATTTCGCGCCGCTCTACGTGGTGCCGAAAGACAAAAAGAAGGTGGTGAAGGAGCTGAAGGACGCGCTGAAGGGCGCCGACCAGCTGCTCCTGGCCACGGATGAAGACCGGGAAGGCGAAAGCATCAGCTGGCACCTGCTGGAGCTGCTCAGCCCCAAGGTGCCGGTCAAGCGGATGGTGTTCCACGAGATCACCAAGGACGCCATCCACCGCGCCCTCGACCAGACGCGCGAACTCGACATGGAGTTGGTGCACGCCCAGGAAACGCGACGGATCCTCGACCGGCTGGTGGGCTACACCCTCTCACCGCTGCTGTGGAAAAAAGTGGCCTGGGGGCTTTCTGCCGGCAGGGTGCAATCGGTGGCGGTGCGGCTGCTGGTGCAGCGGGAGCGTGCCCGGCGGGCCTTCCGCAGCGGCAGCTACTGGGACCTCAAGGCCGAGCTGGAGCAGCCGGGCGGCCGGTTCGAAGCCAAGCTCACCCACCTGGCCGGCGAGCGCATCGCCCAGGGCAGCGACTTCGACGAAAGCACCGGGGGGCTCAAGCCCGGCAGCACAGTGAAGCTGCTGGCGGAGAGCGAAGCGCGCGCCCTGCGCGAAAGCGTGCTGGCCCTGCCCTGGCGGGTGGAGCAGGTGGAGGAGAAACCCACGGTGCGCAAGCCCGTGCCGCCCTTCACCACGAGCACCCTGCAGCAGGAAGCCAACCGCAAGCTGCGGCTCTCGGCCCGCGAAACCATGCGCACGGCCCAGGCGCTCTATGAGCGCGGCTTCATCACCTACATGCGCACCGACTCGGTGCACCTCTCCGAGCAGGCGATCAGCGCCGCCCGTGCCTGTGTGGCTGAGAAGTACGGCGACAGCTTCCTAAGCCCCGCCCCGCGGCAGTTCAGCACCAAGAGCCGCAACGCCCAGGAGGCCCACGAGGCGATCCGCCCCTCCGGTGAACGCTTCCGCACCCCCAAGGACACCGGTCTCGACGGCAAGGATCTCGCCCTTTACGAGCTGATCTGGAAACGCACCGTGGCCAGCCAGATGGCCGATGCACGGCTCACGATGCTGGCAGTGGAGATCGTCGCCGGGGACGCCCGCTTCCGGGCCAGCGGCAAGCGCATCGATTTTGCCGGTTTCTTCCGCGCCTATGTGGAGGGCAGCGACGATCCCGACGCGGCGCTGGAGGGGCAGGAACTGCTGCTGCCCGCCCTGGCGGTGGGCGATGCACCGGTCTGCAAGTCAGTGGAGGCACTCGGCCACCAGACCCAGCCGCCGGCCCGCTACAGCGAAGCGGCACTGGTGAAGATGCTGGAGAAGGAAGGAATCGGCAGACCGTCCACCTACGCCAGCATCATCGGCACGATCACCGACCGCGGCTACGCCACCCTCGCCGGCAACGCGCTCACCCCCAGCTTCACCGCCTTCGCGGTGACCGCCCTGCTGGAGGAGCACTTCCCCGACCTGGTGGACACCAGCTTCACCGCGCGGATGGAGAACACACTCGATGAGATTTCCCACGGCAAGGTCCAGTGGCTCCCCTATCTGAACAGCTTCTTCAAGGGGGAGAAGGGGCTCGAAGCCCAGGTGCAGCAGCGCGAGGGCGACATCGATCCCACCGCCTCACGCACGATCGTGATGGAGGGCCTGCCCTGCGTGGTGCGGATCGGGCGCTTCGGCGCCTACCTGGAGTCGAAGCGGGTCGCGGACGACGGCAGCGAGGAGCTGGTGAAGGCCACCCTGCCCCAGGAGATCACCCCGGCCGAGCTCGATGCCGAGCATGCCGAACAGATCCTGCGCCAGAAAACCGAGGGGCCTGAATCACTGGGGGAAGACCCCGAAACCGGCGATGCGATCTACCTGCTGTTCGGCCAGTACGGCCCCTACCTGCAACGGGGGCAGGTGAGCGAGGAGAACCCCAAACCGAAGCGGGCCTCCCTGCCCAAGGGCGTCAAGCCGGAGGATCTCAGCCTCGATGATGCCCTTGGCCTGCTGCGTTTGCCGCGGCTGCTGGGCGAGCACCCCGATGGTGGGCGGATTCAGGCCGGCCTGGGCCGCTTCGGTCCCTACGTGGTGCACGACAAGGCGAAGGGAGAAAAGGACTACCGCTCGCTCAAGGCAGAAGACGACGTGCTGCTGGTGGGGTTGTCGCGCGCCATCGAGCTGCTGGCCACCCCCAAGCGGGGCCGGGGCGGCCGCACGGCCCTGAAGGACCTGGGCATCCCTGAGGGGGACGAGGAAACCATCCAGGTGTTCGACGGTCCCTACGGCCTCTACGTGAAGCAGGGCAAGGTGAACGCCTCGCTGCCGGAGGGCGCCACGGCGGACACAATCACGATCGAGCAGGCCGTTGAGCTCCTGGCCGCGAAGGCCGCCAGCGGCAAGGCCAAGACCCGCAAGCCCGCCGCCCGCTCCGCCGCCAAGACCGCCGCTGCCAAGACCACCGGAACCAAGCCAGCCGCCACCAAGACCACCAGCAGCCGCAAGGCCACCGGCACTTCGGCAGCGAGCAGCAGGAGCGGCGCGGCGGAGGCCAAGGCTGCCGGCGGAACCGCCAAAGCCAAGCCGCCGGCCACCACCAAGACCGGACGTCCACGCGCCAGCGCCGTGCGGATCATCAAGGCCGCCTCCGGCTGATGGGCCACTACCCCCGCCGCCCCCTGCTCCTGCTGGCGTCGCTGCTGCTCACACTGGCCGGCTGTGCCGGCACGCCCTTCGGCCAGCAGCTGGCAGCCGGGTTCGATGCTCCGGCGCCACCGGCCGCCACCACATCCCCCGCCTCCGGTGCCGCCCGGCCGGGTGCCTCTTCCGGCACCGCCATTTCCCCCACAGGCTCGAATCCCACCACACCGGCCACAGGCGCGAACGCCACCACCGCGGCCACGGCTTCCCCCGGCACTGCCACGCCGGCCACCGCCGCCCCGGGCGCGGCGCCAGGAACACAGTCACTCTCCCCCACGCCGGCGGTCCCTGGCCGCGCCGCAGGACAGGCAGGTGATGCCGCCCGCAGCCCCACCGGCGGCCCCAGCGCCGGTAACCGAGCCGCTGGGAGACAAGGACAGGCACCGGCCGCCGCTGTGCCCTACAGGATCACTCTGAAGCTGCCCGGCGCCGATCCTTCCGCACCTGCCGAAGCGGTCACCGAGGCACTGCGGGCCGCCGGCCTGCGCTTTGAGGTGGAGACCATCGAGCGGATCCCAACGCCGGAAACCGGCGCGGCAGCGCCGAAGACCACGCCGGCGCCGGCGCCACGCTGAGCCGCCGCCATGCCCCCTTCCCTCCACCGCCTCAGTCGGCGCCAGGCCCTTCAGCTGGTGGAAACCGCCTACATGGCTGCCGCCACCGCCCTGCTCTGGGCAGGCCTCTATTACCTGCCGGTGGGGGGCGCCCTGTTCCGCCTGGCTCTCCCCCTGCCGATCGCCCTGCTGCTGCTCCGCCAGGGCTGGCGCTGCGGCTGGGAAGGGATGGTGGTGGCCTCCCTGCTGCTGGTGGCTTTGATGGGCCCGATCCGCGGGCCGCTGGTGCTCTTCCCCTACGGAGCGCTGGCACTCTGGCTCGGCTGGGGTTGGCGGAGCAACTGGAGCTGGTGGCTCACCTGGGGCGTGGGGCTGGTGATCGGTGCGGGCGGCTTCCTGGTGCGGGTCACGGTGCTGTCGGTGCTGGTGGGCGAAAACCTGTGGGTGTTGATCACGGCCGCCGCCGCCGGGCTGCTGGAGCGCATCAGCGCCCTGCTGAACCTGGGTGGTGGCCCCGACCTGCTGCAGGTGCAGGCCCTGGCCCTGGGGTTGGTGGTGGTTCAGAACCTGATCTACGTGCTGGCCTTGCACGCGGTGGCCTACTGGATCTTTCCCCGGTTGCAGGCGCCGATCCCCGAACCGCCCGAAGCCCTGCGGGCCCTGGTGGCCCTTGACCCTCTCTGAGCTGGTGGGCGACCCATGCGCGTGCCAGCAGGCCCGGGCTGAGACAGCGGCCTGCAGGCCTGCAGTGAGGCGCTTACCTGGAGGCCCATGGTGTTGAGGCCCTTGCCTGGAGGCCCATGGTGCTGCAGCTGACGGGCGACGCTGCTCAAGCCGATCGCTGGACCATGCAGATGACCGCCGGCTGGCAGGACGCGCTGGTGCTGCTGCTGCTGGCCGGCACCGACACCGCCGCCGTGCCGGGCATCTCCGCAGCCGGCGCCACCCCGGACTCCCGTCGCCGCACGGCCGCCGCCGATGCTGAGCTGCTGCTGCTGGGCCCTGGCACAGCCCGGCCCCATGCCCTGCCCCCCCTGCCGGCGGGCGTCAGTCCGGCGTTGATCTCCCATGTGGTGATGCAGGGGCTGCAGCTCACGCCCCTGGTGGTCGACCTGGGCTGTCCAGTGGCACCGGCGGTGCCCCACATCCGCCTGGGGCAGCAGCCGGCGCTCTGCCTCAGCAGCGGCCGTGCCATGGGCGAAGAGCGGGTGCGGGCACTGCTGGCGCTGGGGCGCCGCTGGGCGCAGAGCTGGCAGGAGCGTTGGCGGGCGGCCCCGCAGCTCCCGCCGCTGGTGCTGGCCGAATGCGTCCCGGGCGGCACCAGCACCGCCCAGGCGGTGCTCACCGGTCTGGGCGTGGCGGCCGGCGGGCTGGTGAGCGGCAGCCTGCGCAGCCCCGCCCACGACCTCAAGGCGGCCCTGGTGGACCAGGGGCTGCGGGCAGCGGGCCTGGCCGGTGCCGGCGCTGCGGACCTGGATCCCGTAAAGGTGGTGGCGGCGGTGGGGGATCCGATGCAACCGCTGGCGGCGGGGGTGCTGCTGGCGGCAGCCGAAGGGCACTGGCCGGTGCTGCTGGCGGGAGGCAGCCAGATGGCGGCGGTGCTGGCCCTGGCCCTGGCCCTGGCCGATGTGCCGCTGCGGGGCCGGTTGGTGGCGGCAGCGGCCGTGGGCACCACCAGCTGGGTGGCGCGGGAACGCAGCAGCGATCTGGCGCTGCTGCTGCAGCGCGTGGCAGACCGCTGGCAAGTGGCGGCACCGGCCAGCTTCGCCACGGAGCTGTGCTTCAGCAACTGCCGCAGCCCGGCCCTGCAGGACTACGAGCGCGGTTATGTCAAGGAGGGGGTGGGCGCCGGCGGCCTGGCGCTGCTGTGGGAGTGGAGCGGCCGCAGCCCCGGCGACCTGGCTGCCGACTGCGACCGGGCCCAGGAGCGTCTGATCGCCTCCCTCTAGGGTCCAACCATGCAGGAACGCCCTCCCCTTCCCGCCCGCTTCAGCCGCCGCCACCTGCTGCAGGCCGGCGTTCTGGTCGGCAGCGGCTGGCTGGCGGGTTGCGCCCGTGGCGCGTCCTCTTCCCCCACCCTCCTGTACAGCCGCGGCCAGCTGCCCGCCGCCTGGGGCAAGCAGCTTCCCTCCCCGTGGCGAGGCAAGGCGCTGGAGGGCCCCGAGGCGGTGCTCGCGCAGCACAGCGATGCCGATCTGCTGCAGCTCTCCGATGGCTGGCTCGGCGCCCTGAACGCCGACGCCCTGCAGCCGTTCAGCGCCAGCAGCACCGCTACTGCCCTGTTCGAGCAGCTGGCTCCGTTCAGCGCGGCGGTGCGCGATGGGTTCCGGAATCCTGTGGCGGCGCCCGAAGACTCCGCCGCAGCGGCGCCGATCGCCTATCCGTGGGCCTTCGGCACCTGGGTGCTGGTGCTGCGCAACCGCACCGACCTCAGCCGCCGCAGCGCAGAGGGCTGGAACCTGCTGCTCGATCCGAGCCTGCGCCGTCAGCTCGTGCTTCCCTCCAGCCCCCGCGTCGTGATCGAGCTGGCGCTGCGCACCCTCAGCCCCGGCGCCACTGCCGCCGGCGTTGATCGCCTGGCAGCGGCGGCGTTGCCCGGCCAGCTCAAGCGCCTAAGGGAGCAGGCCCTCGCCTTCGACGAAAAGAACGGCCTGAACCTTCTGCTGAGCGGCGATGCCGAGGCGGCCGTATTGCCCAGCCAGCGGGTGCTGCCGCTGTTGCGCAGCGATGCCAGGCTCACCGCCCTGTTGCCGGCCAGCGGCTCACCGCTCTGGTGGAACCTGCTGCTGCGGCCGCGCCGCAGCCGCGAACCGGCACCGCTGGCCTGGATCGCCCGCGGCATGGAGCGGCCCACCCTCGATCGCCTGCTGGCGGCAGGCTGGGTGCCGCCGGTGAAGCGCCAGCTGCTGCAGGCGGCCCTGGAGCCATGGCCCGACCATGTGGCGCGCCTGCTCTACCCCGACGATGCCGTGCTTGCGCGTTGCACCACCCTGCCGCCGCTGAGCAGCAGCGAACAGCAGCGGTATCAGGGCCTCTGGGACGCCGCCGCCTGAGCCGGCAGTCCCACCCCCCTGCCGTTCAGCCCCACAGCCGCCGCCGTGGTGGCGCGGCGAGGAGTTGATGGGTGGCCGCCAGCAGGTCCGGGATCGGCAAGCCGTGGGGGCAGCGGGGCAGGCAGGCGCCGCACTGCTGGCAGGCGGAGGCATCAAGCGCCTCCCACCAGTGACCGGCCCTGCCGATCAGGTTGTAACGCTCGCTGGCGAAGGGGGTCATGCCATGACCGAGAGCCAGGTTGCGCAGGCGCAGCAGCGCCGGAATCGGCACCCCGCTCGGGCAGGGCAGGCAGGCGCGGCACTGGCCGCAGGCCCCCGCCCCCAGGCGGCGCCGGCCCGCCTCCGCCAGCCGCGCCAGCGCCTGCTTCTCCACTGCGCTGAGCGGCCCATCGGCGCCGGCCAGGGCCACGGCCCAAGCGAGATCCTCCGGCCGGGCGGCGCCGAGGGTGAGCGTGGACACGCCTGCGTCCAGCAGAAAGCGATAGGCGAGCTGCAAGGGCGTGAAGGGCGCGCAATCCTCCACCAGTTCGGGGGGTGGGTCGTACAGCCGCCCCCCTTTGTCGGCGGGGGAGATTGCCATCACGCCAATGCCGGCGGCGAGGGCCTGGCGGGCCAGGGGCAGGCGCTCCTGATCGAACAGATGCAGATGCAGGCTGCAGAAACCGAAACGGCCACTGGCCAGGGCCCGCTCGATCAGATCGGTGCTGCCGTGGCTGCTGAACCCCACCTGCCCCACCAGCCCTTCGGCCTGCGCCCAGCGGAGCAGGGCGGCCCCGTCCCCCTGCAGGGCCCACTCGAGATGATCCGGCCGGTTGAGGCCGTGCACCGCCAGGTTGTCGAGGCGGGCCAGTCCCAGCCGCTTCAGGGAGGACTGCAGCTGGGCCTGGCCGGTGGCCAGATCCACCCCCGGCAACAGCTTGCTGGTGAGCAGCAGCCGCTCCCTCGGGATGGCGAGCTGCCGCAGGGCGGCACCCAGGTGGGCCTCCGCCGGGCCGTAGGCGGGCGCGGTTTCCAGGTGGTTGATGCCCGCCGCCATAGCCGCTTCCACCACAGCGCCCATCTGGGCGGCCGAATCGACCGCGCGCATGGTGCCGAGGGTGAACAGCGAAACGGCCGGGCCCCGTCCGAAGGGGCGGCGGCAGGCTTCAGCCGGGAACACCGTCAGGCCCGCTGGGCTTGGGTCCGCTGCCTGCGGGGCCGGCCGGCCCCATGCCTGGAACGGTCGGAGGGGGGTCGGTGCCACCGCCGCTTTCGCCATAGCCCTCCTGCTGGGCACGGCGCACGTTGCGGATCAGCTCCGCCGGGCTCACCTGATCCAGGAAGCGGCGGAAATCCTCCTGGTCCTCGGCGTCGGCTTCGGCATCCACGGGGATCGAGGCTTCGGCCACCACCTCCTCCAGCATCCAGATGCCGCTGCCGGTGCGCAGTGCCAGGGCGATGGCATCACTGGGCCGGCAATCCAGCTCACTGGGCTCTCCTTCGTTGTCGGTGAGCTTCAACACAGCCCGGAAGGTGTTGTCTTCGATCGTGTGGATGATCACCCGCTCCAGCTGCACGCCTCCCACCGCCATCAGGTTGGCCATCAGGTCATGGCTGAGCGGGCGGGGCGGTTGCTGATCACCCATGCCGGCCAGGATGTTCTGGGCCTGGGATTGGTCGATCCAGATCGGCACCTGACGCCGGCCGTTCGGGTCCCTGAGCAACACGATCGGACTCCGGCTGGCCGCGTCCAGGGCGATCCCGGCCACACACATTTCCACCATGGTTGTGCCACGCACGCCCGATATCCGATTATGGCCAGGCCTGCGAGACCGCGAATGTTCACCGGTCTGGTCCGGGCCGTGGGGCAGCTCAGGCGCCACCCCCGGGGGGTGCTGGTGGAAGGCGTGGAGCACCTGCAGCCCCTGGCCCTCGGCGACAGCATCGCGGTCGATGGGGTGTGCCTGACGATCTCCGAGCTGCACCCCGACGGCCGCAGCTTTCGCGCCGACGTCAGCGACGAGACCCTGAGCCGCAGCACCCTGGCGGCCAAGGCGGCGGTGGGCGCGGCCGTGAATCTGGAGCCGGCCCTGCGGCTGAGCGACCGGCTCGGCGGTCACCTGGTGAGCGGCCATGTGGACGGCCTGGGCGAGGTGGTGGGCGTGGCCCGACAGGGGGAGTCCTGGCGACTGGAGCTGCGCTGGCTGGATCCCAGCTACGGCCGCTATGTCTGCGACAAGGCGAGTGTGGGCATCGATGGCATCAGCCTCACCGTGGCGGGCTGCAGCCCCCAGGGGGAACGCTTCTGGATGGCGGTGATTCCCCACACCTGGGAGGTCACCACCTTGAAGCTTCGGCGGGTGGGGGACCGGGTGAACCTGGAAGCCGACCTGCTCGCCAAGTACACCGAGCGGCTGCTGGCGGCCGGCGCAGCGTCCCCCGCCGCCACGGCTGACCACAGCCCTCAGCTGGAGCGCGACTGGCTGGCGCAGCACGGCTGGGGCTGACTCCGCCACCGCCTTCATCGGGCTCCCCCGCCGCGGCCTGCCCTGGGAACCCGGCCTAGGGTTGAAGAGACCGCGCCGAGGGCGGCGGCTCGGTTCTCCCCGCACGCCCTTGCGAGCCATGGCGCCTCAAGACACAGCCGCTGCTGAAGCGCCTGGGGGCCTGACGCCCCGGTTCGACCCCCGCCGCATCGCCGCGCTGCGCAGCTTCACGCTGGCGGAAGGGGTGCTGATGATCGTGCTGGGGGTGCTGGCGCTGATCTTTCCAGTGGTGGCCTCCTTGTGGGTCACCGCGATCGTGGCGGTGGCCTTCCTGGTGGGGGGAATCGTGAGCTGGATCGACAACCTGGCCCGGTCGCCACACCTGAGCCGCTCGCACACCTTCTGGCGGCTGGTGGTGTCCACCCTGTTCGTGGTGACGGGCGCCTGGATGATCCTGCAGTTCCGCGCCGGTTTTCCCAGTGCCGCCGCCCAGGTGGCGGCCTTTGCGCTGGCGATCGGCGTGGTGTTCGTGATCGAAGGCCTGGTGGCGATCCTGGTGGCACTGGCGCACCGGGCTGCCCGCGGCTGGGGTTGGGGCCTGGCCAATGGGGCCGTCACCCTGCTGCTCGGCGTGCTGATCCTGACGATGAAGTTCTGGAATCAGCTGTCGGTGATCGGTGTGCTGGTGGGAGTGAGCTTCCTGTTCAGCGGCATCGATCTGATCGGCTTCAGCACCAGCTTTCACGCCCAGCCTGCGGATGGCCATCCCGCAGACGGAAAGCCTGCCGATGGCAGGCCTGCAGACGGTCAGGAATCCTGAAGCCAAGCGGGCGGCTCAGGCCGAGGCCTCCTCCTGCAGTGGCAGCAGCCAGATGGAGCCGGTTTCCTGATGGATCTGGATCCTGAATTCCTGCCCGGGGGTGAGCCCCATGCGGCGGGTGTAGGCGTTGCCGATCAGCAGGTTGCCGTTGCCATGCACGCGGGTGCGGAACTCGGCCTGTCGCCCTCTGGCGGCCGCCTGGGCAGCGGAATCACTGGAAATTCTGTAGCCCTTCGCATCCACCAGGGCCTTGTAGAAGCTCTTCTTCAGCAAACGGCCGGCAGGGGAGACATAGCCGCAGCCACGGGCGATCTCGTCTTCGGAGCGGCTGCTGAGCGAACGGGCCTTCTCGAGCAGAGCATCGCCAACCAGCATGGGGGGTCTGCCGTTGGAGCTGAGGCTCGGCGTGACTTGATAGTTCAAGATGAACGGGCCTGACAGACAACAATTCTGCCGATTGGATTGGTGATCCGGCAAGGGCCGATTACAGCAGATAGAGAATTCCGAAGAGAATCAACCAGATCACGTCGACGAAATGCCAGTAGAGCTCCGCAGCCGCCAGGCCGAAGTGCTCGCTGGGGGTGAAGCGGCCGGGCTGCCGCGCCTGCCACCAAACAATCATGATCATCAGGGCCCCCAGACACACGTGCAGGCCGTGAAACCCGGTGAGCGCGTAGAAGGTGCTGGCGTAGAGGTTGTCGGTGAGACCGAAAGGCAGGGAGAAATACTCCACCATCTGCCCGCCGAGAAAGGCGAAGCCCAGGCTCGCCGTCACCAGCAGCCACCAGCGGCAGCGGCCCATGCGCTCCTGCTTCAGCTCGGAGGCCGCGCGGTGGAAGGTGAAGCTACTCAGCACCAGCAGGGCGGTGTTGATCGTGGGCAGGATCAGCTCCAGCTCATACACCGCACCGGGCGGCAGCGGATTGACAGCCCGAAAGGTGAGATAAGCGGCGAAGAAGCCGGCGAAGGTCATGCCATCGGCCAGCAGGAAGGTGGCCAGCCCGAACATGCGGTAATCGCCGTGCCCCTCTTCAAGAACCGGTGCTGCAGCTCCAGCAACGGCCGGCAGCGAATCGGTGCTGGGGGAGAGGATGGTCATCGGGGAAAAGGCGTGGGGGCGGTGGCCGGAACGGATGGGAGGGGAAAAACGGAGATGAGCAGCTGGAGATCAGTGAAGCGGAGGCGGGCTGGGGATCAAAGGCAGCTGGTCGGTGAGGGCTACAGCCACCGGTGACCGGGATGAACGTGAGCCGGAGGATGGCGGGCCGGTCCTGTGCGGCAGAAGCGTGAACTGGTCATCCATCAGCTGCCTGAGGTCCAGAGTTCCCTGCCGGAGGCTCCCTTCAGATCGATCTGCCCTTCGGGAACGCCATAGCCGTAGGGGTGGGTGACAAGGGGGGCCGGGCCCTTCCAGTTCTCCACCGGCGGCGGCGAGCTGGTCAGCCACTCAGGGGTGAGTGCATTCCAGGGGTTGTCGCCGGCCACAGGACCCCGGAAGGCACTCCAGATCACGTTGATCAGCAGGGGGAGGGTGCTGATCGCCATCAGCAGAGCCCCCACACTGCTGATCTGGTTCACGAGGGTGAACTGGGGGTCGTATTCAGCGACCCGGCGGGGCATGCCGTTCAGGCCCAGCCAGTGCTGAGGCGCAAAACAGAGGTTGAAGCCCACGAAGGTGAGCAGGAAGTGCAGCCGGCCCAGATCTTCATTGAGCATGCGGCCGGTGAACTTCGGATACCAGTGGTAGAGCGAGGCAAACACCACAAACACTGTGCCGCCATAGACGATGTAGTGGAAGTGGGCCACCACGAAGTAGGTGTCGTGGACGTGGATATCAAAGGGAACCTGGGCCAGGGCCACCCCGGTGATGCCCCCGAACACGAAGTGAACGATGAAGGCACAGGAGAACAGCATGGCGCTGTTGAGGGCGATCTTGCCGCCCCAGAGGGTGGCCAGCCAGTTGAAGAACTTGATGCCGGTGGGCACGGCGATGAAGGCCGTGGCGATCGTGAAAAACAGGCGCATCCAGGGCGGTGTTGCACTGGTGAACATGTGGTGGGCCCACACGATCAGTCCAAGAAACACGATGCCGAGGATCGAATACACCATGGTGGTGTAGCCGAACAGGGGCTTGCGGGCATGAACCGGCAGAATCTCACTGACCAGGCCAAAAGCCGGCAGCACCATGATGTAAACGGCCGGGTGTGAATAGAACCAGAAGAGATGCTGGTACACCACCGCATTGCCGCCCAGGGCGGGATTGAAGAAGCCAGTGTGGGCGAGGATGTCGAAGCTGAGGAGCACCAAGGTTCCTGCCAGCACCGGCGTGGCCAGCACCACCAGAAAGCTGGTGCCGAGCATGGCCCAGCAGTACATCGGCAGCTGCATCATCTTCAGGCCTGGCCGGCGCATCTTCAGCACGGTGGCAATGAAGTTGATGCCGCCGAAGATTGAGCTGCCCCCCAGCAACAGCACACTCAGAATCCACACCACCTGCCCGGCTGCCGGAGTGGTGAGGCTCAGGGGTGGATAAGCCGTCCAACCTGATTGGGAGGCGCCGGCAATGAAGTAGCTGGCGATCAGCAGGATGCCCGCGGGGGGGATCAACCAGAAGGCCACCGCGTTGAGCCGAGGGAAGGCCATGTCCCTGGCGCCCACATAAAAGGGGATGAGGTAGTTGCCGAAGGCCCCGTTCACGACAGGCACGATCCAGAGGAAGATCATCACCGTGCCGTGCAGGGTGAGCACCTCGTTGTAAGTGTCCCGCTGCAGAAAGTCCGACATCGGACTGACCAGCTCAATGCGGATCATGCCGGCCAGGGCGCCGCCGATGAAATAGAAGAGGAATCCTGTGACCAGGTACTGGAGACCGATCACCTTGTGATCCAGGCTGAAACTCAGATACCGAAGCCAACCCTCGGGCTGGAGGCTCGGCGGAGCTGAGCTGGTGGTGGGCGGCAGGGCCAGGGTCATCGGACGGGGGAGCGCGTGGAGGGGAAGCGGAAGACGGGTGAGCTGGGGGGAAGCCAGAAAGAAGGGGGAGTCAGCGTCAGCAGGGAAAGGGAGGAGCCGTAAGCGTGGGGACGGAACCGGGGTGGCGCCAAGCGCTCAACCGGTCGCTGATGGCCCCGGCACGGCACTGGCCACGGTGGCAGGACGGTTCTGATCCAGCCAGGCGTCGAAGGCATCGGGCTCATGCACCACCACGGTGGAGCGCATGCCGCCGTGATAAGGGCCGCACAACTCGGCGCACACGATCGGATAGCTGCCGGCGCGGGTAGGCGTGAAGGTGAGGATCGTGGGTTGGCCTGGAATCACGTCCTGCTTGAGGCGGAATTCCGGCACCCAGAAGGCATGGATCACATCACGGGCCTCCATGCGTAACTCCACCTGTTGCCCCTCTTTCACATGCAGCTCGCCGCTGATGAAATCACCCTGGGGATAGTGGAACAGAAAGGCGAACTGAAGGGCGGTGACGTCAACGGGCAAGGCGCCGCTGCTGCTGCCGGGCGAACCACCGATGCCGCCCCAGGTGCGAGCCTCCACGCCTTCTGCCGCTGAAGGCAGGTTCGCCGCCATCACCATTCCCGGTGGCATCGGATCGCTGGAGGCAGGCGAGGCGGTTTGCATCGCCATGCCGCTGTGCATGGCGTGGGGGTCGCTGAGAGGAATCATCCCGCCCATGCGGTCATAGATGTCGTAGCTGTAGATGCCCACAAACAGGACCACCACGGCGGGAACGGCCGTCCAGAAGATCTCAAGCTGGAGATTTCCTTCCACCGCGACCCCATCGCCGAGATCGCCGTCCTTGCGGCGAAAACGAATCAAGCTATACAGAAGTAGCCCGAGAATACCGAGGAAAAGTATGGTTCCAATCACGAACAGCACGGTGAAGAGCTGGTCGTAGAGGGGGGCGTTGGAGCTGGCGGCAACCGGCAGCAGGTTGACGTTCTGACCAACCCAGAGGCCAACGAGGACAAGCAGCATCCCCACCACCAGGGTGACGATGGTTGAAGGAATCGGCACGGAGCAAGCCAGGCTTTCACCACCCTATGGGGAGCCGCCACAGGGGCGCTTGGCCAACGTGAGAACAGCGAAACAAACGCAATGAGGCGTCAGGAATTCAACACAGACCCCCACTGTTGCGACTCCACCACACCGGGTCTCGAAGCTTCAGAAGTGATGGCTAACTTGATCGCCATGAGGCGAAGTTTGCTCTTTCTCACTTCTCACCTGGTCGTAGCCCTGGTGGCCCTGGTGGCGATCGGAGGCGCCACCAGGGTGATGGAGGCCGGTTTGGCCTGCCCTGACTGGCCACTTTGTTATGGCAGCTTTCTGCCGGGCGGACGCATGAACCTCCAGGTGTTTCTGGAGTGGTTTCACCGCCTTGATGCCTTTCTGGTGGGGATGGCTCTGCTGGTGCTCGCCGGCTGGAGCGTGTTGCGGCGCCTGGCGCTGCCGGTGTGGCTTCCCTGGGCCAGCGGCGCCGCGCTGCTGCTGGTTGCCGTTCAGGGCCTGCTGGGCGCCCTCACCGTCACCCAGTTGCTTCGATTCGATGTGGTGACGGCCCATCTCGGCACCGCCCTGGTGCTGGTGGCCCTGCTCAGCGGCGTCCACCAGGGCCTGATCCCCCAGCCCTCCTTCCCGGGGGCCAACACCACCACGGTCGGCACAGCCGTCACCCCTCCTGCTCTCCTCTTCGTCCGCGCTGCAGGTGCGGCCACGGCGATGGCCGCTCTCGCGGTGTTTGCTCAGGCGATTTCCGGAGCGCTCATGGCCACCCAGTGGGCCTCAGGCCGTTGCCTCAGCAGCGGCGAAGCCTGCAGCCTCCTGGCCACCCACCGCCAGCTGGCGGCGCCGGTGGCACTGGTGGTGGTGCTTTGCTGCAGCGTCACCCTGCTCACGCCTGCCACCCGCCGGCGCAGCTGGCCCTTTGCCCTCGGTGGGGTTCTGCTTGTCGTTGTGCAGGTGATGCTCGGGGTGCTCACCCTGCGTCTGTCGCTGGCCGTCCCGCTCATCACGGTCGGGCACCAGATCACGGCCGCCCTGCTGCTGGGTCTGCTCACTGCCCTGGCGGTGCGCAACTGGAGCCTGGCCCCAGCCCAGCCTGCGGCGGTCCAACCGCTTCGTTCTTCCACCCTGGAGAGTTGTCATGGTTAGCGCCACCGCAGGGAGCGGCGCCTCCCCCACGCTCCCCCGCAGCGAGGCCGTTCCCTCCCGCGCCAAGGTCAAACTGCCGGCCTGGCTGGAGATCGCCAAGCCGCGGCTGATCCCGCTGCTGCTGGCCACAACCCTCGGCGGCATGGCCCTGTCGGAAGGTTGGCCGCTGCCGGCCCCGCGCCTGGCCTGCACGCTGGGAGGTGGTGCCCTGGCCGCTGCCGCTGCCGGCGTTCTCAATTGCCTCTGGGAGCAGGACCTCGATGGCCGCATGGTCCGGACCAGCGGCCGGGCCCTGCCCTCCGGCCGCCTCTCTCCCGCCACTGCCTTCTCGGTGGCTGTCTCGCTCACGTGCGTGGCGGCCGCCCTGCTGGTGAGCGGCGTGAACTGCCTGGCCGCCGGGCTCTCCCTGCTGGGTCTCTGCAGCTATGTGCTGCTCTATACCGCCCTGCTCAAGCCGCGCACCTCCCAGAACATCGTGATCGGCGGCGTGGCTGGGGCCATCCCTCCCCTGGTGGGCGCCGCGGCCGCCACCGGCCATCTGGGCCTGAGCAGCTGGTGGCTGTTCAGCCTGGTGATGCTCTGGACCCCCGCGCATTTCTGGGCCCTGGCCCTGCTGCTGCGCGAGGACTACCGCTCGGTGGGCATCCCGATGCTGCCGGTGGTCAAGGGCTCCCAGGTCACCGCTGAAGCGATCGTGCACTACGCCCGCGCCACGGTGCTGGTGAGTGCCCTCGGCATCGTGGCCCTGCCCAGTGGAGGGCTGCTCTATGGCCTGCTGCTGCTGCCCTTCAACAGCCGCCTGTTGCAGATGGGCCGGTCCCTGGCAGCCTCACCCGACGACCCCGTGCGGGCCAAGGGCCTGTTCCGTTGGTCGATCCTTTACTTGTTCGGGATCTGCCTGCTGCTGCTGATCTGCCGGCTACCGGCTGCGGCTGCCTTCTCTCATCAGGCCGGTGACCTGATCGGCTGGGCGACCGGTATTGACGGGCTGCCTGTGTTCAACGGCCTGAGCGGGTTCGCACCCCTGGGATTTCCGCAGCTGAGCGGCTTTCCGCTCCTGAATGTTGTAGGCAGCCGCTGATCCTCGCCAGAGCCGCTTGATGGGGCTCCTTTCTAGATTGGTTCTCCTTTCCAACGGGCGCAAGCCTGCTCAGCGGTGCCAGACGCGGTGATTGAGCTGCAGCAACTCACCAAACGCTATGGCCCGGTGGAGGCCCTCCAGTCGCTCGATCTGAGTGTGCCGCGGGGGTGCCTCTACGGCTTGCTGGGTCCGAACGGAGCCGGCAAGACCACCGCCCTGCGCATTCTGTGCACCCTGCTGGCCCCCGACAGCGGCAGGGTGATCGTGGCGGGCCACGACGCGCTCAAGGAACCGCGCCAGGTGCGGGAACTGCTGGGCTACGTGGCCCAGGAGGTGGCGATCGACAAGATCCTCACCGGCCGGGAGCTGCTCCAGCTGCAGGGGGCGCTTTACCACCAGCCCGCCCGCCTGCTCGCTCCTCGCATCGAGGAACTGGTGGAGCGCATGGGCATGGGCGACTGGATCGACCGGCGCTGCGGCTCCTACTCCGGCGGGATGCGTCGACGCCTCGATCTGGCCTGCGGCCTGCTGCACAGCCCCGAGCTGCTCGTGCTCGACGAACCCACGGTGGGCCTTGACATCGAAAGCCGCGCTGCCATCTGGCAGGTGCTGCGTGAGCTGCGTCAGGCCGGCACCACCGTGCTGCTGAGCAGCCACTACCTGGAGGAAGTGGATGCGCTCGCCGATCGTCTCGCCATCATCGACGGCGGCCGCGTGATCGCCGAAGGCAGCCCCAGCTCGCTCAAGGAGGCCCTGGGCGGCGACCGGGTCACCCTGCGCGTGCGTGAATTCAGCGACGAGAATGAAGCCGGCCACGTCAGTGAGCTGCTTCAGACCTGTCCCGGCGTGCGGCAGGTGGTGGTGAACCGGGCCCAGGGCCACTCGCTGAACCTGGTGGTGGAACACCAGGCCGTGATCGAGCAGTTGCGCCGCCAGCTGGAGGCCGCCGAACTGCCCGTCTTCTCGCTGGCCCAGAGCCAGGCCAGTCTTGATGATGTGTATCTGCAGGCCACCGGCCGCACCCTGATGGACGCAGAGCTGGCGGTTGCCGGCAGCCGGGATGCCAAAGCCGAGCGCAAACAGGCCATGCGCTGACCCGCCACCCCCTCGTCCCACCCTCCGACACCCTTCGGCCATGAC
Organism: Synechococcus sp. MW101C3; assembly: GCF_002252635.1. Lineage (NCBI taxonomy): Bacteria > Bacillati > Cyanobacteriota > Cyanophyceae > Synechococcales > Synechococcaceae > Synechococcus > Synechococcus sp. MW101C3. The sequence goes on along the minus strand of NZ_NQKX01000001.1, from coordinate 310,737 downwards.
CAGCGCCTCCACCCTCCCCACCCAGCCGCCCCTTCCGGCCCTACCGGCGGCCAACCGTTCCGCCCTGGCCGACGTGACGCAGGAAACCCTGGCGCTCACCCGCAGGCTGTTCCTCCAACTGGCCCGACGGCCCACCACGCTGGTGGCCGGCGTGCTGCAGCCGCTCATCTGGCTGGTGCTGTTTGGGGCCCTCTTCGCCAAGGCGCCGGAAGGTCTGCTGCCCGATGGCATGAGCTACGGACGCTTTCTCGGTGCGGGGGTGATCGTGTTCACGGCGTTCAGCGCCGCTCTCAATGCCGGCCTGCCGGTGATGTTCGATCGGGAATTCGGCTTCCTCAACCGGCTGCTGGTGGCACCGCTGCGCTCCCGTAGCTCGATCGTGCTGGCCTCGGTGCTCTACATCACCAGCCTGAGCCTGGTTCAGAGCCTGGCGATCATGGGCACCGCAGCCTTGCTCGGTTATGGCTGGCCCGGCACCGCCGGGCTGGCGCTGGTGCTGGTCACCCTGGTGCTGCTGGTGTTCGCCGTCACGGCCATGAGTCTGGGGCTGGCTTTCGCGCTGCCCGGCCACATCGAGCTGATCGCGGTGATCTTCGTGGCCAACCTGCCCCTGCTGTTCGCCAGCACGGCCCTGGCCCCGATTTCCTTCATGCCCACCTGGCTGGGCTGGCTTGCCGCCCTGAATCCCCTTACCTTCGCGATTGAACCCATTCGTGCGGCCTATGCCGGCCACCCCTCCCTCGGCGACGTGGTGCTGATCGCTCCTTACGGGGAGCTCACCGGTGCCACCTGTCTGGGCGTGCTGGCTCTGCTGGCAATCGGATTGTTCCTTCTGATCCGGCCGCTGCTGGATCGCAAACTCAGCTGAGCCCCGCTGTGACCCCGTCCCCTTCCCTGCCTGCGCCCGTGCTGCCCCGACCCCAGCAGAAACGGCTCTCCGAGCGCCTGGTGCTGAAGGGTGCCCTCGACCGCAGGGATGAGGGAGCAGTGGCCTGGCTGTCGCTGCGCTGGGTGCACCGCCATGGCGTCGAGGCTCTCTCGCCACTGATGCAGGAGCTCACTGCCGGCGATGCCTCACTGAAAGGTTGGTGGCACGACCACCTGCATGCCACGGCCGTTCCTGCTGCTGGTGCCTTTGCTTCTGCGCCGGCTGCAGGGGCAGTGGCTTCCGAGGAGGCAGCTCCAGTGGTGGCCTCAGCGGTGGATTCGGCCTCCACAGCCGATTCGACGTCTGCAGCAGTAGCAACACCTAGCGTTGCATCGGTGCAGGTGGCGCCGGGATTTTCCTTTGCGGAGATCACCCTGGAGGCGGAGCCGCAGGAGGTTGAGGAACCTTCGACAGAGCTGGTGCTCAGCTTTGCGGATGTTGCTGGCCTTGAGCCCGCCGTCCCCTGCGAGGGGAGTACAAGCACGGAGCCGGTTCCCAACCTTGACGTGAATGCGGGCGTGGAGGCTCAGATCAGCCCGGCAAGCAGCGATGGCGGTGATACCGGGATCGCCGGCGAAGGTGCCGCCTCCGCAGAGCCAGATGCTCAGCCCGGCGTGCCTGCTCAGGCACCGATTGAATTCCTGGGCCAACCACTCGCCTTTGATCCCTGGCTTGAAGCTCCCGCCGTTTCAATCCCCCTGGTTGAGAACCCAGCGGAGCACCCGGCCTCACGCACCAAACCGCCTGCGGACGATCTGACCTCCAACGACGAGCCCTCTGCGATCGGAGCTGGTGCGGTGCTGGGCGCTGAGAGCCATCTCACGGACATCCCGCCCACCGAGAGCTCCATCAACGAAGGCCTGCTCAGCAATCAGCTTGCTGCCAGGGAGCTGGTGGGCCAAGACGGTTTCATCGAATCCGTTGCTCCCGCAAACGAAACGCCTCCGAGCGTTTCCACCGCCGCGCCCGTGACCGATGACCCTGGCGCAGAGACACTCTCTGCCTCTGCTCCAGTCCCGGGGGATCAGGCCCTCGATGGCTTAGCCCAGTGGCCACGTCCTGTCCCGGAGTTCTCCCCCGATCCAGGGACGGCCGTTCCTCCCTTCATTCCGGCTCGGCCTGCGGCGGCAGGGGTGTTCAGCTTCGGAGCCGAGTCTGTGGTGACGGCCCCACAACCCGTCGGGCCCCCGTCGGGCGAAGCCACTGCTGCCGTTCCAGCGGCTGACCCAGTGGCCGTTGCTCCCGCTGCTGACCTCCACGAGGTTGCTCCTGCTGCTGAACCTGAAGGTGCTGAGGCGCCTGTCGCGCTGGTGGCCTCGCTCCCCGCCGAATCCAGCCCCACACAGCCGGAAGCCCCCGAACCCGAGCAGGCTCCGATCTGGCAGCGCCCACTGGCCCGGGTGAAACACCTGGTCCGCGTCTGCGTGGAAGAAGTGGTGAGCACTTTCCAGACCATGGACAGCGACCGCAACACGGATTCAGGCAGCGAGACAGTTTCCGCCAGCGACAACGCTTCAACCAGCACCACTTCTGCGGCCCGCGGCCCTGCTCAGTTCGGCGACACGTTCCAACCCCGGGGCAGCGGCCAGGCCCGTGGCTCCGCTCCCGCCAGCACCTCGCCAACAGGACAACGTCCGCCGCTGGAACCGGACCGCCCTGCCGGCCCAGCCCGCCGCAGCGCCACGGAGATCGCCCCGGAGCTCACGCCCCAGGGCCGCACCCCGCCCCTGCGCGAGCGGGCTGCGGCTGCCGTCGCCGGCCGGCCGGCCCCCGCTCCTTCCCATCCCGGTCTGGCCTCGCTGCGCTCCTGGCTGCCGGATGACTCCTCCTCAGAGGACACCCGCAGCAGCTGACGCGGCCGTCAGTCTCGGCTGCGGCCACCGGCCCCTTGCCCCTTTTCAGCTCCCACCATGCCCCCTGCCTCTACGCCCCTCGGGGCCCCTTGTGCCATCACCGGCGTCACACCTGCGGAGCGGCTGGAGAGGGCGGCCGTGCAGGGTGGGTTGATCGTTTCGGTGCAGGCGCCTGAAGGCTCGCCGCTGCGGGATCCGCAGGTGATCGCCGCCATGGCGGAGGCCAGCCTGGCCAACGGGGCCATCGGCGTGCGCCTGGAAAGCCCCGAGCACATCGGTGCCGTGCGGCGCCGCTGCCCGCAGGCGCTGATCGTGGGGTTGTGGAAGCGCAGCTTCCCAGGCAGCCCGGTGTACATCACGCCCGGCTGGGAAGAACTGCTGGCGGTGTGGGCAGCAGGAGCCGATGTGGTGGCAATCGATGCCACCGAGCGGCAACGGCCGGGCGGACAGCCACTGGCCGAGCTGATCGAGCGGGCCACGACGGAGCTTGGCGCACCGCTGATGGCCGATGTGGACAGCGTGGCCAACGGGGTGCAGGCCGCGGCCCTCGGCTGCCGCTGGGTTGGTACCACCCTGTACGGCTACACGGAGAGCACGGCAGGGCTGCAGCCGCCGGCCTGGGATCTGCTGGGGCCGCTGCGCGCTGCCCTGCCGGCCACCACCACGCTGATCTGTGAAGGCGGCATCGCCAGTGCGGAGCAGGCGCAGCGGGCGCTTCAGCAGGGAGCCGACGCGGTGGTGGTGGGGACCGCCATCACCGGGGTGGATCTTCAGGTGGCCGCCTACGTGCAGCAGCTGAGCCGCTGAACGGCTGAGCTGCTGCTGAGCTCTCAGGGAGCAGGGCTCACATCATGCCGGGCATGCCCATGCCGCCCATGCCACCCATTCCTCCCATGCCGCCCATTCCCTCCATACCGCCACCACCGGCAGGGGCGGGAGGTTCGGGCTTGTCGGCGATGACCACTTCGATGGTGATCAGCAGCGCAGCGATCGACACCGCATCCTGCAGGGCCAGTCGCACCACCTTGGCGGCATCGAGGATACCGGCCGTCATCAGATCTTCGTAGGCACCGGTGAGCGCGTTGTAGCCCTTGCCCAGCCGCAGCACATCGGCCACCACCACATCGCCGTTGGCACCGGCGTTCGCGGCGATCTGACGCAGGGGAGCAGAGAGGGCACGGCAGAGGATCTCGGCGCCGGTGCGCTCGTCGCCCTGGAGCCCGGCGATCCAGCCTTCGAGTTCAGCAGCCAGCTCCATCAAGGTGCTGCCGCCGCCGGGCACGATCCCCTCCTCCACCGCCGCCCGGGTGGCATTGAGGGCATCTTCGATGCGCAGCTTGCGGTGGCGCAGCTCCGTTTCGGTGGGGGCCCCCACCTTGATCACCGCCACGCCACCGGCCAGCTTGGCGATGCGCTCGCTCAGCTTCTCGCGGTCGTAGTCGGAGTCGGTAGCGGACAGTTCACGGCGGATCGAGGCCACCCGCTCAGCCACGGCGTCGCGGTGATCTTCGGTACCCACGATCGTGGTGGAGTCCTTGCTGATCGTGATCCGGCGCACGCGGCCCAGATCGGCGAGTGTCGCCTTGTCGAGCGACATGGAGCGGTCTTCGCTGATCAGCGTGGCGCCGGTGAGCACGGCGATGTCCTGCAGGGCGGCCTTGCGGCGATCGCCGAAGGAGGGGGCCCGCACCGCCGCCACCTGCAGCACACCGCGGGTCTTGTTGACCACGAGGGTGGCCAGGGCTTCACCTTCCACCTCTTCCGCAAGGATCACCAGCGGGGCGCCGGCGCGCGAGACGGCCTCCAGCACCGGCACGAGATCGGTGATCGCACTGATTTTGCGGTCGGTGACCAGCAGCAGGGCGTTCTCGAATTCGCACACCTGGCGCTCACCATCGGTGACGAAATAGGGAGAGGAATAGCCGCGATCAAAGGCCATCCCTTCGGTGACCTCCAGTTCGGTGGCCAGAGAGCGCGATTCCTCGACTGTGATCACCCCATCGGTGGTGACCAGCTGCATGGCTTCGGCCACCATGCGGCCCACTTCCTCATCGCCACCGGAGCTCACCGTGGCCACCTGACGGATCGCTTCACCGGCCACCGGGATGGCGCGGGTCTGGATGCCCTCCACCACCCGGGCCAGGGCTTTTTCCATCCCGCGGCGCAGGCCGACGGGATTGGCACCGGCAGCCACGTTCATCAGGCCGTCATGAACGAGCGCCTGGGCGAGAACGGTGGCGGTGGTGGTGCCGTCTCCGGCCTGGTCCTTGGTCTTGCTGGCCACCTGCTGGATCAGCTTGGCGCCGATGTTCTCGAAGGGGTCCTCGAGCTCGATCTCCTTGGCGATCGTCACGCCGTCATTGACGATGTCGGGGGCGCCGAACTTCTTCTCGAGCACCACATTGCGCCCCCGGGGGCCGATGGTGACCTTCACCGCATTGGCCAGGGCGTTCACACCCTTTTCAAGGGAGGTGCGGGAAGCATCCGAAAAGCTGATCAGTTTGGCCATGGGCGTGGAAAGAGGCGCGCCTGGGGCAAGCCCTGGAAGTGCGTTCAGATTCCCATAGCGCCCTGTGGCCAGCGGGATGGCTGCGGTGGGGAAAGCCGAATGCGTTTGCACATTCCCATGGCACGGGCAACGGCGGCTGACCCCCGATAGGGTCGGGGCATGGAGGACTCCCTCAGCACCAGCCTCGCTGACGCGCTCAGCGACGTGACCTCGGACCCGACCATGGCGGGCACCAGCGCCATGGCCTTCCTGCTGATCGCCGGGCTGGGGCTGCTGATGGCCCTGGTGTACGTGCCGATCCGCCTGTTTCTCACCATCACCGCCCGCAGCCGGCGGCTGCGCCTGCTGCAGCGCATCCGCCGGCTGCGCGATGAGCTCGTGCAACCGATCGAGAGCTAAACCTCACCGGCCCGCTCAGCCCATCACCATGCCGCCATCCACCTGCAGCACCTGGCCGGTGATGTAGGCAGCGGCGGGATCGGCGGCAAGGAAACGCACAGCCCCGGCCACCTCCTCCGGCTGGCCCATGCGTCCGAGCGGGATGGCGGCCAGGATCGGCTCCTGGTTGAGCTCGCTGGTCATGTCGGTGGCGATGAAGCCGGGGGCGACGGCGTTGACGGTGATGCCCCGGCTGGCGAACTCCGCTGCGGTGCTGCGGGTGAAGCCGATCACGCCGGCCTTGGCGGCGCTGTAGTTGGCCTGGCCGGGATTGCCCACCAGACCCACCACCGAGGTGATGTTGATGATGCGGCCGCTGCGGGCCTTGAGCATGGAGCGGCTCACGGCACGGGTGCACAGGAACACGCCGGTGAGGTTCAGATCGATCACGCTCTGCCAGTCGCTGGTCTTCATGCGCAGCAGCAGGCCATCGCGGGTGATGCCAGCGTTGTTGACCAGCACATCCAGCCGGCCGCTGCGTTCCAGCACGGCTTTCACCAGCGCGTCCACCTGCTCTTCCACCGACACATCGGCCGCCAGGGCATAGGCCCGGCCACCGGCGGCAGTGATCGCTTCCACCACGGCCTCGGCGGCCGTGGCCGAAGCGGCGTAGTTCACCACCACCTCGGCGCCGGCCGCAGCCAGCTCCAGGGCGATGGCACGGCCGATCCCACGGCTGGCACCGGTCACCAGGGCGACCTGATCGGCCAGGGGAGCGGCGGTGGACACGGGCATCGGAAGCTGGCGATGGCGGCGATCGTATGCGGCCGCCTCGCCAGGCCTACCGCTCCATGGCGTCCATGCTCACCAGTGCCGGCCCCAGCAGCTTCCCGAAGCGGGCCAGCTGCTCCTTGCTGCCCAGCACCACCAGCAGCTGCCCTGGCGCCAGGCGCAGATCACTGCCCGGGTTGGCGATCAGGCGGGGCTGATCCTCCCGGTAGGCCACGCCGCGGTAGTAGCTGATCACCGGCTCGGCAGGGGCCGGCTGACGGATCGCGAGCACCAGCACGCCGGTCTGGCGGCCCAGCTGCAGTTCCGCCAGGCTGCGGCCGTTGATGGAGACCATGCGCTGGGGATCGTCGGTGAGCTGGAACTCCTCCACCTCGCAGTCGGAGCCGGCCAGCAGCTCCATGAAGCCCACCGCCAGCGGACGCAGGGCGGTGGCAGCCATCGTGCGCCCGCCCGCCACGTAGGGACTCACCACCTGATCCGCTCCGGCCAGCCGCAGCTTGCGGGCCGCTTCCTCGCTGTCAGAGCGCGCGATCAGGCGGCAGCGGGGGGCGATGCCGCGGGCGCTGAGCACCACATACAGATTGGCGGCGTTGTTCGGCAGGGCGGCCACCAGGCTGCGGCAGTGATGAATGCCGGCCTCCACCAAGGTTTCGTCCAGGGTGGCATCGGCCTGGAGCACGGGCAGCCCCCGCTCCTCGGCGGCCTCCTTCTGGGCAGTGTCCATCTCCACCACCACCAGCGGCACGCCTTCGGAGACGAGCTGATCGGCGATCTCGCGGCCGATACGGCCGTAGCCGCAAAGGATCACATGGTTTTCCATCATGCTCAGCCAGTTCTTGAAACGTCGTTCGCGCAGCCGGCGGAAGTAGCCCGATTCGCTCAGCCCCAGCAGGCTCTGGATGGTCACCTGCACCACCACCAGCCCGCCCACGATCGCCAGGGTGGTGACGACGCGGCCCGCCGTGGAGAGAGGCTGCGTGGTTCCGTCGCTCCAGCCCATGGTGCTGAGCGTGACCACCACCATCCAGTAGCAATCACCCCAGTCCCAGCCTTCGGTGAGCCTGTAGCCGACGGCCGTGAGGTTGATCAGCAGCGACAGCGCCAGCACGGGGGTGCGCCAGGGCCGCCGGGAAGCGGTGGAAGGAGCCGAGCGGCGGCGACGTCGAGGGGCAGGGATCATGACGCACCACGAGGAGCCTGCGGGACCGTGACCGCAGGATCAAGCCATCCCCAACGCCAACAGCACCTCGGCAACGCTCAGCTGATCCAGGGATCCAGGGATACCGACCGCTTTTACCCCCTGACGCGGCGGCAGGCTGTCGCTGCTGCGACCCAGCGCCACCAACGGCGTGGCCGTGAGCAGGGCCAGTTCGGTGATGACCGGGTCGCTGCTGAGCACCACATCCACGGCAGCCACCTGGGCCGCCAGCTCCTGCGGCGTGGCCCCAGCCGGGGGCGTCACCACGCGCAGGTTGGGGAGGCGGGAGCGGATCGCCTCCGGCAACGCCTGCCAGTGGGCAGCAGGCCAGTCGGCAGCGGCGGCCGCCGGCCTGGGCGCCAGCAGCAGCAGTGGACCATCCCCCGCCGGCAGGGCGGCGGCAGCGGCTTCCAGCGCCTTTGGCTTAAGCCGCAGACGGAAGACCTCAGCATCGAGCGGGATCTCCAGCGGGCGCAGCCAGCTCTCGTACTGCTGGTTGGGCCAGCCGCCGGTGGGCGACTGGCTGCCGTTGACGGATCCGGCCGTGCCTGGGGCAGGCACCCGCACGGTCGCGGAGAAGCCGCCGGCGGCGATGCGGGTGGGGATGTGAGTGAGGGAAAGCAGCAGATCGATCGGCCAGCCGGAGGAGAGGTTGAGGCAGAGCTGGAAATCGGGCTCGCGCACGGCGCCGAGCAGGTTGGCCCAGTCCGCCAGGCTGACGCCGGTGTCAAAGCTGTAAGGGAGCACCTTCTCCACGGCCGGCAGCAGCTTCCAGATGGACACCTGGGCCGGGGGGCAGGCCACCTGAACGGTGGCCCCCAGCTGGCTGGCGGTGGCGGCCACCGCCGGCATGGCCTGAAGTTGGGTGGCGCCGCTGCCCGGGATCAAAAACAGAACTCGCATCAGGCGGCAGCGATCGGGTTTCGGGCGGGCTGATTGTATGAATCTGATCCGATTTCGATGTGTTCGGGAGCCGCTTGTGCATTTGCTGATCGCCGCGGCCGGCAGCGGCAGGCGTATGGGGTCGCAGCGCAACAAGTTGCTGCTCCCCGTGGCCGGGCGCGCCGTGCTCGCCTGGACCCTGGACGCGGTGCTGGCCTGTGAGGCGATCCAGTGGATCGGGGTGGTGGGCCAACCCGTGGATCAGGCGGATGTGGAGGCGATGATCGCGGCGGCGCAGCCCGATCGCCCCGTGCGCTGGATCGAAGGGGGCGACACACGCCAGGAATCGGTGAGCCGCGGGCTGGCGGCCCTGCCCGCCGCTGCAGGCGCCGTGCTCATCCACGACGGAGCCCGCTGCCTGGTGGAACCGGAGCTGATCCGCCGCTGTGCCGCGCGCGTGCACGCCGGCGAGGCCGTGATCGCCGCCACCCCCGTCACCGACACGATCAAGCGGGTGGACGGGCAGCAGGTCATTCTCTCCACCCCCGACCGCAGCGAGCTGTGGGCAGCCCAGACCCCCCAGGGCTTTCCGCTTGAGCGGCTGCGCCAGGCCCATGCCCAGGCGGAGCAGGCGGGCTGGAGCGTCACCGATGACGCGGCCCTGTTCGAGCGGCTAGGCTGGCCGGTGGGCGTGATCGAGGCCCCCCCCTCGAACATCAAGCTCACCACCCCCTTCGATCTCACCATTGCTGCAGCGGTGCTTGCCACTAGGGCAGCAGGCTGAGCACGCCGTCACCCAGCCGCGCGCGTACGCCCAGCGGCAGGGCCCCATTGCCGGGCGCATGCCCCAGCGGCAGGCCCGCCAGCACGGGAATGCCGAGGTCGGCGGTGCGCTCCCGCAACACCTGCTCGAGGCTGAAGCGCTGGGACGCAGCCTGGGGCCTCTGAAGGTCAGGGCCCTCGGCTTGCGGTTCCATGTCTTGCAGTGCCTGAGCCTGCGCCACCCCCGCCGCCGGCGTCTCGCTCTCGGGGTCTTCACATGCCTCGAAACTGCCGAAACCGATGCCAGCCAACCGCTGCAGGGCGCCGCACAGGCGCCAGTGGGTGAGCATGCGCTCGATCCGGTAAGGCGCTTCGCCCACGTCCTCGAGCACGAGGATGGCGCCGTCGAGTGCCGGCAGGTGGGGCGTGCCGAGCAGGTGGGTGGCCACCGTGAGGTTGCCCACCAGCAACGGACCCTGCGCCACCCCCGCACACCAGGTGTCCCCGGTCAGGGGGGGCAAGGGCTCGCCGAACAACAGCGCCCGCAGGCGCTCGCGGCTCCAATCGGGTTCAGCCGCCAGGGTGGTGACCAGCGGCCCATGCACCCCGCCCGCCTGGCCACGGGCCTGGCGGGCCCAGAGCAGGGAGGTCACATCAGAAAAACCCAGCAGCCAGCCGTCGGCCTCCGGCAGGGGCTGCTCCAGCAGGCGGGCGGCGCCCCAGCCGCCCCGCACGCAGGCCAGCAGCGGCGCCGGCTGCAGATCGGCGCGGCGCTGCTGGTCGTGGCCGGCCAGATAGCCCCAGCGACGGGCGGGATCGAAGGGCATCTCCACCGTGAGGCCCCAGCTCTGCAGCACCGCCACCCCCTGCTGGAGGCGGCCCAGCTCAGCCAGGGCGGAGCTGGCCGCCACCAGACGCACGCGATCACCGCGCCGCAGAGCTGGCAGCGGGCCGGCGGCGCTCACGGCAGCCTCCCGACCACCAAGGCCAACCAGAACACCCCGCCCAGCAGCACCTGGCGGCTGAAGTGCTGCGCGAAGCGGGAGCGCGGCGGCGTACCCCGCAGGCGCCAGGCTTCGCTCTGCATGCCCAGCGAGGCGGCAGCCCACAGCAGCCAGAAGGGCCAGCTCACTGTCTGCAGCGCGGCAGCGGTGGCCAGCAGCAGCGACGTGAGCCCATAGCAGAGGGCCACGGCGCCGGGGGCGGCCGCACCCAGGGTGAGCGCACTGCTGCGGATGCCGAGCGCCGCGTCATCGCTGCGGTCCGACATGGCGTAGACGGTGTCGAAGCCGAAGGTCCACAGCAGGGTGGCCAGCCAGACCAGCAGCAGCGGCCAGCCGCCGGCCAGGTTGCCGCTGGCGGCGGCCCAGGGGATCAGCACCGCGAAGCCCCAGCACAGGGCGAGCACCAGCTGGGGGAAGGGAAACCAGCGCTT